>CAZZNC010000123.1:0-7127 GCA_964655405.1 uncultured Anaerolineaceae bacterium
GCCCGTGCCCGGGCAGATCGGGCGCGATCATGTCCGCGCGCGGCAAGCGGCGCAGCGTCGGCGGCCAACTGAGGTGCGAGCCGCCCGCGCCGTGCAGCAGCAATAGCGGCGGATAGCGCGGATTTTCGGCGCGGACGCGCGTGTAATACACAGTGAGCGCTTCGGGGTCTTGGGACAATGCAACGGTGGGCATAAGCCCTCCTCGTCAAATGCCTGGCTTGTAGATGGTACCTCCAGTTTACCCTTGTCGGCGCTCTAGCGGCAACGTGAAACACGCCCCATGTGTCGCTGTGTGCGGCCAACGGCTTGCCCTGTGCGCTTTATCGGCGTTGTGGTATGCTTTGCCGTGCAGTCACGGTTTAGGAGGAAAAGCTGTGAACTTTCTGAAGCGTTTGTTCGGCGGAGGCGGACGCGCCACGTCCGACACCGACGGTCTCTATTTTTACTTCCGCGCCCAACAAAGCGGCGAGGTGATCCAAGTGCGGCTGCACCGCTACAACGACCTTTCCCTTTCCGACGACGGCAGCCGATACTTTGCGCACAAAGGCATTGTCGGGCCGGTCACGTTCGCGCGGTTGGAAGCCGAGTTCGTTTTCGACAAAAAACGCCGCCTGCTTTCTTGCGACGCGCAGGGCGGAGAACTGGTCACACGGGCCGACTATGACGCCTACCGCGCACAACACGACACCTAAAGCGCCGCCGCGCACCGCGCGCACGCTGATTTTGCTAGACGTGGACGGCGTGCTGGTGCATCCGGTGGGCTACAAGGAGGCGCTGCGCGCCACGGTGGACTATTTCGCCGCGCAAATGGGGCAGCCCTCCGTCCAACTCAGCTACGACGAGATCGCCATTTTCGAGGCCTGCGGGCTGACCAACGAGTGGGACTCGGTCGCCATGTGCGTCAGCGAGCTGTTGGTGGTCGCTTTGGCGCGCCACCCCGATCTGCGCCGTGAGACGCTGCAAGCGACCTTCGACGCTGTCCGCGCGGCGGGGCTGCGTCTGCCGCGACCGGATTTCACCACACCGGCGCGCGCCATCGCCCAGGCCCATACCGACAGCGTCCACCCCGCGCGCGTGCATTTGCGACTGCTGACCGAACGCACCGACGCGGCCAATTGGCCGCTGCTGGAAGCGCTGTTGGGCAACGTTTACGACGTGCTCGGCGCGCCCACCACGCGCGTCTTTCAGGCGCACACGCTGGGTGGCGAAGGGTTCGCCGCCACCTACGGCCAGGCGGCGCCGTTGACGCTGGAAAGCTATTTGGCACAGCGCGACCGCCCGCTGCTCAGCGCGGAAAGCCGCGCGCGGCTGTTGGAGTGGGCTGCGCAAGCCGAGCATGGCGCGGTCGTCTATACCGCGCGCCCCAGCTTGCCCCCTGCCGACCTGCCCGCGCACCTGAGCGCAGGCACACCGCCCAGCGGCTACGCGCCGGAAGCCGAGCTGGCCGTCGAGCTGCTCGGCGTGGCGCGCGAACTGCCGTTGATCGGGCAGGGGCGCGTGGGCTGGTTGGCCTGGCACAAAAAGCGCGACACCGCCCACTACATCAAGCCGTCGCCGGTGCAGGCGCTGGCTGCGTTGGGCGCGGCGGTCTCCGGCTCGGAAACCGAGGCGCTGTTGGCTGCGGCCACGCTGGCGGAAGAAGGCCGCCTCACCGGCCCGCTGACCGCACTGCGCGAGCGGGCGCTATCCGTGATCGTCTTTGAGGACTCCACAGGGGGCATCCGCGCCACACAACGCGCCGCCGAGTTGCTACGGCAGGCGGGCGTGGATGTGAGCTTCCAGGCGGTCGGCGTCTCTCCGCACGCGGACAAGCGCGCGGCGCTGGCCGAACTGACCCCGCACGTGTTGGACGAGGTCAACGCGGGTTTGGCGCGCGTGCTGAACAACTAGCGCCCGTCCGGCAAGGCGCGTTTGAGCGCCTCCCGCACGCTGCGCGCCGCGATCACCTCCACACCGTCCGGCAGCGCGTCGGCGTGGCGGTGGGTGCGCGGCACGACCACGCGCCGAAAGCCGAGCTTGGCCGCTTCTCGCACGCGCACGCCGAGCTGGCTCACCGCGCGCAGCTCCCCGCTCAAGCCGATCTCCCCCACGAAGGCCATATCCGCAGGCACGGGGGCGTCCCAGGCGCTGGAAGCCACCGCCACCGCAATCGCCAGGTCGGCGGCGGGTTCGTCGATCTTCAAGCCGCTGATCACGTTGACGAAAATATCCTTCTCGAAGAGCCGTATGCCGACGCGCTTGGTCAAAACGGCGGTAATGAGCAACATGCGGTTGAAGTCCACCCCGTTAGCGGTGCGGCGCGGGTTCGGGTAAATGCTCTGGCTGGCGAGCGCCTGCACTTCCACCAGCAGCGGGCGCGTGCCTTCCAGCGTGACGGCAATCGCGCTGCCCGGGGCGTTGACCACGCGCTCGGCGATGAATACCTCCGAGGGGTTGGTCACCTCCACCAAGCCGCGATCCTGCATCTCGAAGACGCCGACCTCGCTGGTGGGGCCGAAGCGGTTCTTGACACTGCGCAAGAGCCGATAAGCTTGGAAACGGTCGCCTTCCAGGTACAGCACGGTGTCCACGATGTGCTCCAGCACGCGCGGGCCGGCGATGACGCCCTCTTTGGTCACGTGGCCGACCAGGAAAACCGCGATGCCGCTTTCTTTTGCCAACTGGCGGAAGATGCTGGCGCACTCGCGCACCTGGCTCACGCTGCCCGCCGCCGACGCCTTGCCCTCCAGATAGGTCGTTTGGATCGAGTCCACAATCAGGATGCGCGGCTGCACTTCTTCCACATGCGCGAGGATGGCGCCTGCCTCGGTTTCGGTGACCAGGTAAAGTGCATCCGCCGCCAGGCCGAGCCGCTCGGCGCGCATCTTGATCTGGCGCGCGCTCTCCTCCCCGCTGACGTAGAGCACCGGCCCGGCGACGCTTTCCATCAGCGCGGCCACCTGCAAGAGCAGTGTGCTTTTGCCGATACCCGGGTCGCCGCCGATCAGCACCACGCTTCCCGGGACGATGCCGCCGCCCAACACCCGCGCGAACTCTTCCACCGGCACGGGGTAGCGGTCTTCGTCACCGGCAGAAACGTCGCGCAACTTGCGCGGCTTGGAACGCGGGGCGGCGCGTCGGGCGGCCTTGGTGGGCTTTTCCGGCTCCACCACCACCTCGATCATGGTGTTGAACTCGCCGCAGCCCGGGCAGCGCCCCATATAGCGCGGCGAACGGCGTCCGCAACTTTGGCACTCGTAATAGACCTGCGCTTTTTTAGCCACAGCCTCGCTCCTGAAAGATACCCAGCGCTTGCGGGGGAATATGGGCGGAAAAGTTGTAGAACACGCGGTACGGCCCGATCTGCGTTTCGGCAAAGTGCACGCCGCGCGCGCGCAAACAGGCGCGGATGCGCGCGTCCAGCGCGGGCAAATTGCTGGTGATGTAGGCGATCTGCACCGCCTCGGCACGCGCGACGGCCTCGTCGTAGGGCGGATAGCGGCGGTCGGCGGGGTTGTAGCTGAGGTCGGCTTTGTAGGGCAGCGCCGCGCTGAGCACGATCCGCTCGTGCGTCAGGTACGCCAGGCGGAACGCCACCCAATAGTTGCTATAGCCGCGCGTCAACCCGCGTGCTTCCAAAAACGCGATCAACGGATCGTCGTACTCGTGCGGCAAATCGCTGATCAAATCGAATTGGGTAGTCAGCCCGGGCGGTTGGTGCAAGGCCACCGCGCCGACGGTCAGCAGCCAGAGGAGCGCCACACCCGCCGCGCCCGCTTGTGCCCAGCGCCGCCGACGTTTGCGCCAGTCGGCCAGTTGCGCCGCCCAAAGGATCGCCAACACCGGCCACAGCGGCAGGAAGTAGCGACCGGTTGGGTCGGCGCTGAAGGGCGAGGCCACGAAAATCACGCCGAGCAACGCCACCATGCTCAGCAGCAAGCCGCGCGCGCCTGCGCGCAGCGTCGGGCCGCCGCGCCGCGCCCAGCGCCACAGCAGCGCCCAAAAGCCCAAGATCATCAGTACGGCGAGCGGCGGCGCCACATACGTCCCCGCCCAGGGATAGCGCACGCCCAGCAGCGACGGCACGCCGAAGAGCAGCAGCCCGAGTACCCGTTGCCCCAGCGGAACGCTCGGCACGCCAGTGTTGTCCGCGCGGCGGCTGTGCAGATACACTTCCAGCGCCGCCCAGCCGTGGCGCAGGTTGTAGGCCCACCAGGGCGCGCTGCCCAACAACACGCCCGCCGCCGCCAACCCGTACTCGCGCCAGCGGGCGCGATCGGCGTGGTGCGCCAGCATCAGCGCGACGGGCGCGTAATAAACCACGATCAGCCCATTGGTCCACCAGCCCAACCCCGCCAACACGCCCAGCAAGGCCCAGCGCCCGCGCGAACACTCCCGCCCGTGCGTCACGTCGTAGCCCAGCCACAGGATCGCGTTGCCCAAAAGCAGCGTTTCGTTGTAGCCGCCCAGCGTCGCGGTGGTGTAAAGCGCCGCCACCGTCGGCGGAAGCGCGGTCAGCAGCCCCGCCACCGCCGCCACCCAGCGCCGTCCGCTCAGCCGCAGCGCCAGCCCGTAAGTGGACGCCACCACGCCCAAATACAGCGCCGACTGCACGATCCGCACGGTCAGGACGCTATCGCCCAGCAGCGCAAAGCCCGCCGCCACCAGGATCGCGTCCAGGCTGCCCATATACGCCTGGCCGTAGAAAAACGTGGGAACGCCGCGTCCGGCCAGCATGTGGCGCGCCATCAGCGCCACGACGGCCTCGTCCGCGTTGAAGCTGAAGGCGTCCAGCGCCAGCAGCGCCGCGCGCCACAGCGCCGCGACGGCCAGCACGGCCAGCAAGGGCGCGTGGCGGCGCAATGTGCGGAAAAAGCGTGGGGTCAGCTCTCGGCGCGTCATGCGCTCAGTGTAGCGCGAACAGGTGTTCGGTGCAATTGCGCTTCAGCATAACGACACGGCGCTTTTTTCTTTGCTCCGTGCTCTCTAGGGGGGTAAACTCGGTGCGGCTAGGAACGTGGCAAACGAGGGCCAGGTCGGAAGAGAGCAGAAGAGACGATGACACGAAAAGGCTATTTGATCCTCAACGGCGGCGAAGCGTTCAAACCCGAAATGCGTGCCGCCGACCGCGTTTGGGTGGACTGGCTGCGCACACAGCACCGTCCCCGCGCGGTGGTGATACCGATTGCCGCGCTGGAGAAGCATCAAAAGATCGCTTACGAGGTCACGCGCTATTTTCGCGGGATGGACACCAACGCGGATTACAAGCTCGTCACGGACAAAAACGCGGCGGACGCACGCGACACGTATCAAACACTGGACAAGGTGGAAATCATCGTGCTGCCGGACGGCAGTCCGATTCGTGTGGTCACCGAGCTGCGTGGCACGCACACCGAAAAGGTGTTGCGGCAAGCCTTGCTGCGCAAAGCGGCGGTTTATGGCACAGCGGCCAGCGCGATGGCGCTTTGCGAGCGCTACTGGTTCGCGCACAAATGGCCGCACGGTTTGAACTTATTGCCCGGGGTGGCGCTGCTGCCGCACTATAACGTGGTGGCGGGACGCTTGCCACCGGCCCAGCTGCTCGCCAAACTGCCGGAAGGCGTGACACTGGTTGGCTTGGATCAGCACACTAACCTGATCTGGCGTCCCGATGACGTTTTCGAGGTGCGCGGACAAGGTGCGGTAACCATTTACCGCAGCGCGGTGCTCCAGGATCGCTACGAGGACGGGGACACCTTCACGTTGGAGCTGCCGTCCTCGCCACAAACCGAGCCTGGCGCCGAGAGTTAAGCGGATTTCTTGTGGCGTTGCCCGCCGTGTAACCACAACGCGATCAGCAACGCCACCAGGCTCACCACCGCGCCGATGAATTGCATTTCGTCAATGACATCAATCGCCGCCAGCAAATTGGCGTGTTGTGTCGCCATGATCACATCGTAAGCGTCGCCGGTGACCTCTGCCAAATAGCGGGGGCGGATGGCGTCGAAACGTTCCATCGAGTAGAACGTCAGCGACGAAAGCGCCAAAGTCATGCCGACCAGCCGCAAGATCAACACCAGCGCAGAGGCCGAGCCGCGTTCGTGTTCGTCCACGTCGTTGAGCGCCGCCGTGCTAATCGGGGAAATGGTCAGCCCCAGCCCCACACCGATCATGCTCATCTGCGCCCCCATGACACTATAGGGCGTGTCGCTGCGCCAAACCAAGCCGGTCGTCACAAAGCCCGCGCACGCCAACGCCAAGCCCAACACCGTCGGTATACGATAGCCGAAGCGCTCACTGAGCCACCCCCCGGGGATCGCAGCCAGGGCCATCGGCACGGTGAGGCCGGAGAGCAGCAAACCGGCGGTGTAAGCCGCTTGGCGAATGTCCGAGGTGGAGGGCGTGTCCGCGCGGAAATTGACCAGCAGCGGCGCACTGACCAAGCCAATCGCCAGACAGTAACCCACCAGCAGATTGGTCAACGCAGCAGCAGAGAAATTGCGCCCGCGAAACATGCCCAATCGGATCAACGGCGAGCGGGCGTGGCTTTCCACCCACAGGAACACCCCAAACGCCACCGCTGCCGCCAGCAAAAAGTAAATTTGCCCTGGCACGGCGGAGCGTCGCAAGTCCTGGAAGCTGGAAGCAGCCCCCGCGCCTTCGCTATTGGCGCCCAAGCCGACGTTTAGCCCGACCAACACCAGCGCGATCAACAGCGTGCCCAACCAATCGAAACGGCCACGCGCACGCGGCGGCGAGATGCCGCGCAAGACCCACCACGCGCCCACCAACGCCAGTGCACTAATGGGAATATTCAGCAAAAAAAGCGTTTTCCAATTGGGCGTGGCAATGTGCAGCCCCAGCCGTGCAGCGGCTTGGACGATCTTGTCCCCGTGCAGGCCAAAGAAATGCACCATCACGCCGCCGTAAAGATGCCCCAGCACCCAACCCAGCGTGTCCACCGCGCCGATGACGCCGATGGGTTTAGCGCGCTGTGCGGGTGGGAAGAGGTCTCCGGCCAGCGCAATGGTCACGGGCACCATAGCGCCCGCTCCGAACGCTTGCAACACACGCCCCGCAATCACCAGATACAAGCGTATCTCGGCGGAACGCGGCGGGACGCGCCCCAACACGTCGTAGTAAAAACGCTCGATGTTCTCGATGAGCGC
>CAZZNC010000124.1:0-7105 GCA_964655405.1 uncultured Anaerolineaceae bacterium
CGGAAACAATCGTGATCGCCTCCACCTCGATATCCGGCGTTTGCAACGCCATCATAATAGCGACGGCGTCGTCGGACGCGGTGTCGGTGTCAATGAGCATTTTGCGGGTCATTTTCTTTCTCCTCAATGGTGTGCGCCTACGTGCTATGCGCTCGTCAGCCGCCCCAGCTCCATCTCCAACAGGCGCTCGGCGTCCACATCCACGCAGATATTGACCGGCGGGCGTCCTTCCCAGGGCCGCGCACCGTCGCGCGCCACCGCGCCGGTCACGCCGGGCCACGTTTTGCCGCGCCCCAGCCCGCTCAGCTCCACGCGCACGGGCCAGCGTTCCACCGTGAAGAGCGACGGGGCGATCACATAGGCCACAGCGGACGAGTCGTGCACGTAGATGCCGCGCAGATGCGCATAGTGCTGCTCGAAGAACGCGCGGTAAAACGGCACAATGCGCGCGATGTGTTGCGCCAATGGATTTTGCGCTTGCTCATAGCGCGCCAGATGCTCGGGCGTCATGTTGACTTTGTGCGTAGCGTCCAGCCCGACCATCGTCACCTGCCAATCCGCCGCAAAGACCGCCTCCGCCGCTTCCGGATCGTTGTGGATGTTGGCCTCGGCGGTTGGCGTGGCGTTGCCTGCCTCGTAGGCGTTGCCGCCCATCAGCACCACTTCGCGCACGTTTTGGGCAATGCGCGGCTCCAGGTGCAGCGCCAGCGCGATATTGGTCAGTGGGCCGATGGGCACCAGCGTAATTTCCCCGGGCGCGGCCATGACCTGCTCGATGATGAACTCGGCGGCGCTTTGGGTGACGGCATGGGTGCTCGGCGGCGGCAAATTGACGTTGCCTTGCCCGTCGGCCCCGTGCACGAAGTCCGCCGGCCCGCCGAAGCGCCCCGCGATGGGGTCGCGCGCCCCTTGTGCCACCGGAATATCCGCCCGCCCCGCGATCTCCAACAGCCGCAGCGCGTTGGTCGTCGCCAACTCCACCGGCACATTGCCGAAAATCGTGGTCAGGCCAATAACGTCCAGTTCCGGCGAGCGCAACGCGAAGAAGATTGCCATCGTGTCATCTACGCCCGGGTCGGTGTCTATGATAATTTTACGCGCCATAGCGCCCCTCGCTTTCACTGATGCAGCGTCACGGTGATCCGCGCAGCGACGCGGGCATTGTTCACCAGCGCAGCAATGTTTGCGTGCTTAGAGCGCCCGTCGGTCAGCTCCAACACCTTCCCCAGCACAAAGGGCGTCACCGCTTTGCCGTGCACACCAGCCTCGTCGGCCAGGCGCGTCGCTTCTTGGATGGCGGCCTCGGCCTCGTCTTCCGGCAAGGCGTCTGCTTCCGGCACGGGCACGGTCACCAACACCGCGTGCCCCAAGCCCAGCTCGTCCCGCGCGGCGATGATGGCGGCAGCCTCTTGTGGGCTGTCCACACGCTGATCCAACGGCAAGCCGCTCGAACGGCTGTAGAAAGCGGGCAGCGTGTCCGTTTCGTAGCCCAAGATGGGCACGCCTTGCGTTTCCAACACTTCGAGCGTGCGCGGCAAGTCCAAAATGGACTTGGCACCGGCACAAACCACCGTAACCGGCGTGCGCCCCAGCTCGATCAAGTCGGCGGAAATGTCCTCCGGGTGGCCGCGATGCACACCGCCGATGCCTCCCGTAGCGAAAACACGGATGCCCGCCATGTGCGCCACGATCATCGTACCCGCGACGGTCGTGGCGCCGTGTTGCCGCAGTCCGACCACGATGGGCAAGTCACGCCGCGAACATTTGCGCACGCCCTTTTGCCCCAGCTCCGCCAGCCGCTCGATCTCCTCGCGGCTCAGCCCCACTTTGATCTGTCCGTCCAACACACCGATCGTCGCGGGCACGCCGCCCTCGTCGCGGATGGCTTGCTCCATCGCCAGCGCGGTTTCCACGTTAGCCGGATAGGGGAAACCGTGCGTGATCAGCGTGGATTCCAACGCCACCACCGGTGAGCCGCTCTCAATTGCCGCAAATACCTCGTCCGAATACGTCAATACCTCGTTCATCCCGCTATGACTTTCACTTGTACGCGCCGTTTGCGCGGCCCATCGAATTCGTAGAACATGACACTTTGCGAACCACCCAAAAGCAGCTCGCCATCCTCGATCACCAAAAGCACGCTATGTCCGATCACCGTCGCCTTGACATGACCAGCAGCGTCGGCGGGCGTGTCGTATTGATGCTTGAAGTCCACGCGCGTAGGCACCAATCGCCGCATGTCCGCGATGATGTCGTCCGGTGTGGTGGGGTCCATCATGGAGTTGATCGTCAATCCGGCGGTAGTGTGCGGCACGATCACCGCACACAAGCCGGATTGCACGCCCGTTTCGGCCACTGCCGCGCGTATCTGCGGTGTAAGGTCCACCAGCGCGTCACCGACGGGCGTTTCCAACGTGATTATTTTGAGCATGGGAATTCCACTTCGTCGCCAGCTTCGCGCATGAGCGCCAACACCTCTTTACACGTGGGCGCGGTGACTCCGCCGCCCACGCGCTGCACAATCAGCGCACCCGCCGCGTTCGCCAACTTGGCGCAATCTTGCAGCTTCACGCCCTGAAGAAAAGCCGCCATGAAAACCGCGTCGAACGTGTCGCCCGCACCAACCGAATCAACAACGCGCTCGACCGGATAGGGCGGGATGTCCAACCACCAGTCCGCCGTGATCACCATGCTGCCTTTGGCAGCGCGCTTGGCAATCACGAACTTCGGCCCCATCGTCAGCAAGCGGGCAAAAGCGTTCGGCCCCACTTCACCGTCGGCAGCATAGGGCGCTTCGTCGTCGGCGAGCAGCAACAAATGCGTGCGTTCCAAGACCCAACGCACCTGTTTGGGGTCAGCGTACTTGAGGAACGGGCCGGCGTCCAAGTAGACCGGCGTGCCCACCTTGTAAGCCTGTTCGAGAGCACGGGTCGCCATAGGCACGACGCTCTTTTCGGCCAGGGTATAGCCTTCCAAGAAGAGTGCGTCAGCCGCCTCGATAGCCGCATCCAGTTTTTCAGGGTACGGGGCTTCCGACCCTTCGCCGTACTGCCCGATGAAAACGTGTTTGTCCTCGTCCTTGTCGGTGAGCACCATCACAAGCGTTGTCGTAGAATTCGGCATTGCGACCACATTAGACAAGTCAATACCACGCTCGCGCAGCGGCTCGGTGACCAGCGGGGCAAAAGCATCCGTGCCCACCACACCGGCAACGGAAACCTCGGCCCCAAAGTTCGCGGCGGCCAACGCAAAGTTTGCCATGCCGCCGGGCTGCACATTGCGCCGCTTGGCTTCTTGATGACGCGCCGCACGCACCGGCAATTTGATCGGCAAAATGATGTCGAGCACCAAGTCACCCACTGTAACAATACGTTTTCCCATCGTTGCTACTCCTCGGGCGCAGAAAGGTGCGCACCATGTGCAGCCAACTCTTGCAAGCCTGCGGCAATCTCACGCACACCGTATTCGGCGAAAACTTCGTCGGCATCCAAGGTGGCGATAATCGCGGGATCGAATGCGTCGAACCCGCGATATGCGCCGGCTATGGCGCACGCTATCGCGCCGACCGTATCCGCATCACCGGAAAGGTTGGCAGCGTAGATCGCGGTTTGCTCGGGGGCGCCGTCTGCCATCGCCAACACGCCGAAAGCCGCGCCTATCGTTTCCGGCACGCTGAGCGAAGCGCCCACCACATCGTAAATTTCGCACAAACGTTGGAAAGCGTCCCCTGCACCGCGTGCAATACGCACGCCCATTTCGATCCGCCGCGTTACCGACGGGCCTAGCCAACGACGCCCATGCTGCCGCCCCAACTCTGCGCCGAGCATTCCTGCGCTGATCACGGCGTCGAGCGTGACATCGTCCGTCATGGCTACGGCAATAGCTGCTGCCACCGCCGCCGCACCGGAGATTGCCACGTTGGTATTGTGCGTGGGCGTGCAAACGGTCACCGCGTCACGCACCGCGCCCAACGGATCGCCCGGGTGCAGCAAGCCCACCGGCGAAATGCGCATCGGCGCGCCATTGGTGTCGCCCCACAGCCCCGTCGTGTGCGGGTCATCACCACGCTTGAGCGCCTGTACGCCGCGCCGCGTGCTCGGCCCCACATAGGGGGACTCGTCCCCGCCCACGCGGTCGTACCACGCAATGATAGCCTCAACCGCGCCTTCCAGGGTCACGGCGCCGCGCTGGATGAACACCCGCGCCAACGAAAATGCCTGTTCGCTATCGTCTGTGATGCGTCCGGCAGGCAGCCCAAAATGCACCGGATGATCGACTGGACCAGGCAAAAACTTCTCGATCCAACCGCCGTAAAAGTCCCACGTTTGGTGAGGGTCAAAGTAAGCGGGCATTCCCCAAGCGTCGCCCAGTGCCTGCCCGTAAAGCCCTCCCAGGATTTTATCTTGTAAAGACACGTGTTCCTCCCTTGCTGTGTCACAGGACAAGCCACGCGGAAGCTGCTTTGACACCCCCACCCCGCCTGGCAGAAACGGGGGCGTATTGCCTACGCCCCCGCTATTCTCACATTGCAACTATGCTTGTGCCGGTGCTGGCTGCCGATGGTTTCGTTGGAGCAAATGCAGCCCTCCCAACGCCATCCATATCACACAGGCAAACACCAATCCCGTCAAGAAACCCAGCAAAACCGCATGGTCGGAAAGCGACGTGGTTTCGAAGAAGAGCATAAACAACAGCCCCAAATACAGCCACAGCGAAATCGCCATCGCGCCTGCGCTCGCTATTGGATATTTGCCGATGCGCTCCACGTCAAGCATGAAGGGCAAATTCACGCCGATGAGGAAAAGCGACCCCGCCGTGATAAACGCCCCGTAAAGGAACACGTCGGACGTGCCCCAGTCTGTTCCCAGGCTGGTAAAGCCTTTGGGTGCAGAAAACATGCTCACGCCGACCAGCACACCGAAAACAGCCACCATCGCCATGAACATATGCAGCACGCTCAAGCGTTGGATGGCGCTCCAAAAAGCGGCGTCGAAGCCCTCGCCTTCCGCCGAGCGCAACGTGCGTACACGCACGGCCAGTTGGTTTTGCAGCGCGTAGATCACCAGCGCCATGACCGTCGCCATGTACGGCAGCACCTGCGGCAATTGAGACGGGATTTCCAGCGAGCCAACACGCACCGAAAGCGCATCGAACGAGCCGAAGATGACCGAAGCCAACCCCGTGCCGATAGGATGCCCGCCGCCCAAATACGGCGTCGCCAGCGCGATAAAACCGCGTCCGGCGGTCATATTGGCTTGGAAGAAGCCCAAGTACCCCATACTCATGTGGATGCCACCAAGCGCCGCCAGAACACCGCTGAGCACCAACGCCAGATATTTGATGCGCGTCACGCGGATGCCAACGGAGGCCGCCGCTTCTGGGTTTTGCCCTACGGCGCGCAGATGGATGCCGGTGGGCATACGGTAGCGGAAATACCACACCAACGGCACTGACGCCAACGCGATCCACGTCATCACGCTTTGGTTGTCCAGCACCTGGTAAAAGAACGAAACGACCGGAATATCGTTCAGAAACTTGGGCAGATGCACGAAGGGCATCTTGAGACTATCCAAGCCGCCCTGGGTGTTGCCACGGTCGCCGGTCAGTTCGTACATAATGGCGATGGTGGCCGATTGTCCCAAGAAGTTGATGGCGATACCGGATAGGATCAAATCTGCTTTGAGCCGCAAATGGAAAAAACCAAGTGTCCACGCGGTCAAGACTCCCATCACCAAGCCCATCACCAAGCCCAGCCAAGGGCCTACCGCACCACCGGTATTCGGCCCCCACCAGGTTTGAGCATAGGCGCTGAAGACCACGCCGGTAAAGGCCGAAATCAGCATAATCCCTTCCAAGCCGATGTTGATCACACCTGCGCGGTCGGAGATCAGCGCGCCGAGTGACGGCAACAAGATTGGCGTGGTCACACGCAGCACGGACGCGAGAAATGCCGCGCTGAAGATGCCTTGCAAAACGTTCTGAAACAGCGAGTTATCCATGCGCGCCCTCCTCGGCTGGGGTCAGTGAGCCATTGCCGTTTTCGCCTTCTCCCATGTCCAGTTCGAGCGTTCCACGACGACGGATACGACGGCGGCGCACAAACGTCACCAGCGCTTCCGCCGTAATCAGCAAGATCACAACGGCTTGGATGATGCGAACGACTTCCGAACTGATGTTGGTGTCACGTTCCATGACTTGCGCACCGGTGCGCAAGTACGCATAGAGCAAACCGGTGAAAGGCACGACCAACGGATTGTTACGAGCCAACAGCGCCACCACCACACCTTCGAAAGCCAAACCTACCGAGATATTGAGGATCAAACGGCGGTGCATCCCCATCGCCAGGTGTGCGCCCGCCAAGCCCGCCACCGCGCCACTGATCGCCATAACCAGCATAATGGTGCGCTTGGTGTTCACGCCACCGTAGTTCGCGAACTTGATATTTGCGCCGATCATGCGGATTTCGTAGCCGATAGGCGTGCGCCGCATCATCAGCCAGGTGAGAATCACCATAGCGATCACGATATAAACCGCGATGGTCACCTGGTCACCGGTCACGTCCACGATAGGCGCAAGAAGGCCGTTTTTCGGAATCCAGTCCGAATATGTGTAACCGGCATCCGGCGGCTTGAGTTGGAAGGTGAGCACCATTTCATAGAAGCGCTGCGCCACCATGTTGAGCATCAAGGTCGAAACAAGCTCGTCCGCGCCCAAGTACGCCTTCAGCGCACCAGGAAGCAAACCCCACAGGAAACCCGCTGTTGCCGCAGAAAGCAGCGCGATGGGCACGAGGATATACGGGGGCAGGTTGCCGAAGGTCAGCCCGACCACGCCAGAAACCAGCGCACCGAAATAGAGCTGCCCTTCTGCGCCCAGACTGAACTGCCGCGCACGAAAGACCATCGCAATCGAAAGGCCCAGCAAAATCAGCGTTAGCGCGTCACGAATCCACGTCACCCAGCGATTGAGGCGGCTCAACGGCCCCAACAGAAAGGCATTATAGGCTTTGTTGGTTTCCTTGAACGTCTCTTTCAACCGCACATCCATGCCCAGAGGGTTGGGACGCACGTAAACGGTGTAAACACCCTCGGCGGGCAACGTCACG
>CAZZNC010000125.1:0-7090 GCA_964655405.1 uncultured Anaerolineaceae bacterium
CGGCTGGGTTTTACAGGCTTGAGACAAGGCCGTGTGGGGTTGGTCTACGTGACCGGCGAAGACATAAACAGCGTGCGTGCGGTTTTCCAAGAGCGCGTTTTCCGCTTTTACCCCAAAGACGGGCGCTGGGTGGGCCTCATTTCCGCCAATTTTTCCGACGACGTGGGCACGTATTCCATGCAGGTTTGGGTGCAATACGCCGACGACAGTAGCGAAACGCTCGATCAGCCGGTGGAGGTGACCTACGGCGAGTTTGGACGCTCCGACGTGACATTGCCCGCCCGTCTCTACCCGCTGCTAGAGCCGGAGATCGAGGCCGCGGAAATGGATCGGCTGTTCAACATCTTCGACCGCTTCACGCCGGAACGCTATTGGGAAGACGGCGGCTTTGTCCAGCCGATCACCGGAGAGGAAATCGGCTGGTTCGGCACGTGGCGGCTCTTCAACGAGACCTATTGGCGGCGGCATACCGGCGTGGACGTGCGCGCCCCCATCGGCACGCCGGTGCAGGCGATGGCTAATGGGCGTGTGATCCTCGTGGAAACGATGGCAATTCGCGGCAACTACATCTTGATCGATCATGGCTGGGGCATCTACAGCGGCTATGCACACCTTTCCGAGCAACTGGTCGTGCCCGGGCAGTGGGTACGGCAAGGCGACGTGATCGGCTTGACGGGGCTTAACGGGCGTTCGGCGGGCGCGCATCTGCATTACGAGATGACCGCCTTTGGCGCATGGACCGACCCGCTCGATTTGATCGCGCTGGGCCTGGGCGTCAACGCGCCCTAAGCGTGCTCATACATCAACCGGCTACGTGCATCCCCTGGCTAGGGGACACGTAGCCGGTCGGTGCGCGCTGCGATGTTCGCATAAAGCAAAAGCCTACTTGCCCAAACGCGGCGTCACTTCTTCTTCCAACATGGCGCGGGTAATCGCCCCAGGCCGCCAGGCCTTGACGAGGTCACCTTTTGGGTCGATCAAAAAGGACGTTGGAAGGGCGCTGCCGCCATAGCTGCCAAAAACGCGCCCGTTGCTATCCAACCCCACCGGAAAGGTGAAGCCGTTGGCTTCGATAAAAGCGCGGGCGCTGTTCGGGTCGTCATTGACGTTGATCGCCAGCAGCGTGAAGCCCTGGTTCTGATAGGTGTTGTAGTAGGCGTGGAGTTCCGGCATCTCCGCTTTACACGGCGGACACCACGACGCCCAGAAATTCACCAGCACATACTGCCCCCGAAAATCGCTCAGCGAAAGTTTGCCCCCGTCCAACGCGGGCACGGTGAAATCCGGTGCGTTGCCAGCGGATGTGGGCGGGGCCGCAGAAGGGGAATCTTCGCGTAGGGCGAACATCAGCATGATGATCACCACGATAGCCCCCACCGCCCCCACAATGATCAAATTGGGATCGAGTTGTTGTTTTTTGCGGCGCGCTTTGTATGCTTGAGACATAGGTTTTGTTCCCTGACTGTTTGCGTTGACCGTTCAACATTTGTTGGATGCAGCACCAACCATTGCGGTTGCACCTGCCCACCGCCTGGGATACGCTCGCCCCGCTTTCGGCCTGCGCGCGTTGGCAGCGCCGCCGAAAAGCCGTAAAATCCAGCTTGCAAACGCACCCGTAACAGGGCACCACACCCAGAGCAGCGAGCATACCATAAGTGACCACAACCCGACGAGTTCAACCGGTACGCACACACGCCCCTGCCTTTTCTTGGCGGCAGCGGCTGCAAACACGCTTCGAAGGCAGCGATCCTCTGAGCTGGGCGATGACTTGGGGGATGGTGGTGATAACAGCGTTGGCGTTGGAAAGAGCGGGCTGGGTTGCCAACGCGCGCCCGCTGTTTTACGTGAGCACGTTGGCAGTGTTGACCGGCTTCCTCTTTGCGCGCAGCCGTTTTCCTGAGGCAGTGGCATTGCTGCTCAGCAGCCTATACGCAGCGGCAACCGTGCTGCTGAGCAACGCGCTGCTGTTGGTGGAAGGGGGCACGCTCTGGCAACGTTCGTATACGTTGCTGCGCGACGTGACGAGTTGGGCAACTGCTGCCGTCGTGGGAGGCCAACCGCCGCATGACGAAATCGTCTTCGTGCTGTTCCTTTCCGTGCTCTTTTGGTATCTGGGCTACAACGCGGCTTGGCACGTCTTCCGCATCGACCGCCCCTGGCGAGTGATCGCGCCGACCGGTTTGGTGCTGGTCACCAACCAGTTTTACTACCAGGGGCCGCGCTCACTGGACCGTTATTTGGTGATTTTCGTGGTGCTTTCGCTGCTGCTGCTGGTGCGTTCGCACCTCAAGACACGCGAAAGTTTGTGGTTCAGCCACTATGTCAGCTTTCCTCCGCGCGTGCGCCGTGCCTTCTACCTTTCCGGCGGAGCGCTGGCGGTGTTGCTGGTGGCGATGGCGTGGGTTGCCCCCGCAGGCACAGACGACAACAGTTTGCAGCGCGTGCGCGATCTGCTTTCCGAAGATACGCTCAACCGCTGGTTTGAGCTGTGGAACCGGCTTTTTTCTTCCATTGAAGGCGAGGGGTTGGCTTCCAGCGACTATTACGGCGGGGACACGTTGGAGCTGAGCGGCGCGGTGCAACTGGGCAATCAGCCGGTGCTGATGGTCGAAGCGCCCTACGGCCCGCGCTACTACTGGCGCTCGACCGTGTACGAGGTTTACGAGGCCAGTTCGTGGCGCTGGAAGCACATCCGCACAGTGCGCGCCTACACCGACGAAGCCGGTATGGAACTGAACATCGGGACGAACGCGCCCGACGTGCGGCAGGTGATCGATCAGCGCTTCACCGTGCTGATGCCGTCGTCCGAGCTGATTTACGTCGCACCGCAGCCGGTGCAGTTGGGATTGCCGGTGGAAGTGGAGCTGAACTGCGTGAAGGACTTCGGGCGGGACTGCATCCAGCGAGGGCGCGAGGCGGACGTGGCGATCATCCGCGCACGCAAAACGCTGCGCACCGGTGACAGCTACGCGGCGCGCTCTTCGGTGAGCGTGGCGAGCGCGGATATGTTGCGCCAGGCGAGCACGACCTATCCGGACTGGGTGCAGCGGCTCTATTTGCAGGGGGCAGGCGACATTTCGCCGCGTGTGCGCGACCTCGCCACGCAAATCGTGCTCAGCGCCAACGCCCAAACGCCTTATGACCGCGCCAAAGCCATCGAACGCTGGTTGCGCACCAACATTCAATACAATGAGGCCATCCCTGCCCCGCCCAAAGGCAGCGATCCGATGGAATGGTTTCTCTTTGAGCGACGCGAGGGCTATTGCAACTATTACGCCAGCGCCATGATCTTGATGTTGCGCAGCCAGGGCATCCCTGCGCGCATGGCAGCGGGCTTTGCGATGGGCACATGGGACGCCGACCGCAGCGCGTATTTGGTGCGCGAACGGGACGCGCATACGTGGGTGGAAGTGTACTTCCCTGGCTCCGGCTGGGTGGAGTTCGAGCCGACCGCCGACGAAGCGCCGCTCGACCGCCCGGGGGACGAAACGCCGCAGAACGTGCTGCCCACCGTCACACCGCAGCCCACGCCGACGCCCTTGCCGACCGCCACGCCGACCCAGCCCGCGCCCACACAGTCCGGCGGGGCCAACGCCACCCCGACCAGCACGTCGGAGGCGCCGGTGCAGCCCTCCACCGTCACGCCGACGCCCAGCCCCGCACCCAGCTCCACGCCGCCCCCGCCGCCGGACGTGACGCGCGTAGACGACGGCGGAAGCCATGTGCTAAAGGTGTTGGCGCTGACGCTGGGCGTGATTTTGCTGGTGGTGTTGCTTGCGCTGGGCGTGGGGCTGTTCGTGATTTGGTACGTGGAATATCGCGGCCTGGGCGGACTGGACGCGGTACAACGCGCTTATGGGCGGCTGCTGATTTACGCGCGCTGGATCGGGATACGCTTGCCGGAAGCGGCCACGCCGGACGAGCGTCGGCGGGCGCTGGTGAGCGAAGTGCCGGAAGGCGAGCCGCCGATCAACGCGATCACGCGCGCGTACATCGAGGCACGCTACGCCCCGCCGCAGCCCGACGATCCGCAGCGCGCCCGCTGGGTGCGGCAGGCGTGGGCGGAGGCGCGGCGCGTGTTGTTGCGGCGCAAATTCGCGCGCTGGCTGCGCCGCCAATAAAAGCGGGGGCGTTGCCCCCGCGCCCCCAGCAGGGGGCATTCGCCCCCTGCACCCCGCTGCGCCGAACGCGCAGCGTTCGGCGCAGCACTGGTGTTCCCTGCCAGCGAGCGTTTGTTGCGGGTGAGCACCTCGTGCCTGACGGCGCGTGCCGCGCCGTCAGGCGAGGTCAAGGGGGCAAAGCTCCCTTGCGGGGGACTGGGGGCGCTGCCCCCAGCTCCGTGCGCACCGCCTATTCCCACTCAATGGTGGCGGGCGGCTTGCTGGTGATGTCATAAAGCACGCGGTTGACGCCGCTCACCTCATTGACGATGCGATTGCTAACGCGCGCCAGCAGATCCGCGTCCAGCCGCGCCCAATCCGCCGTCATGAAGTCCTGTGTGGTGACCGCGCGCAGCACGACCACCTCCTCATAGGTGCGTTGGTCGCCCATTACGCCCACGCTGCGCACCGGCAAGAGCACCGCGAAGGCTTGCGCCGTGCCGTGCCGCAACAGCTCCGCTGCCGCGAGTTCTTCGGTGAAGATGTGGTCAGCAGCGCGCAACGTTTCCAGCCGCTCCCACGTGATCGCACCGATGCAGCGCACGCCCAACCCCGGCCCGGGGAACGGTTGGCGCCAGAGCATCTCGTCCGGCAAGCCGAGTTTTGCGCCCACGCGCCGCACTTCGTCTTTGAAAAGGTCGCGCAGCGGCTCAACCAAACGCCCGCGCATCCGCTCCGGCAGCCCGCCCACGTTGTGGTGGGACTTGATGCGGTGTGCGCCCTTGCGCCCCGTGCCCGCGCTTTCGATCACGTCCGGATAGATCGTGCCCTGTGCCAGCCAGTCCAGCGAGCCGACGCGCTCAGCGGTGCGCTCGAAAACCTCGACGAACGTGCGCCCGATGATACGGCGCTTTTCCTCCGGCTCGCTCACACCGCGCAACGCGGAAAGGAACGCCTCGGTGGCGTCAATCGCGGTGAAGTTGTGCCAGCCCAGTTGACGCGCCAGCGCGACCACTTGGTCGGCCTCGCCGAGCCGCAGCAGGCCGTTGTTGACAAAAACCGGCACGAGTTGCTCGCCAACCGCGCGATGGATCAGCTCGCCCGCGACAGACGAATCCACCCCGCCACTCATGCCCAGCAGCACGCGCCCGCCGCCCACTTGCGCGCGGATCGCTTCCACCGTCGCCGCGATGAAGTGCTCCGGCGTCCAATCCGCCGCCGCGCCGCAAACTTCCAGCGCGAAGTTGCGCAACATGGCCGCGCCACGGGCAGTGTGTTGCACTTCCGGATGGAACTGCACGCCGAAAAGCGGGCGCTCGCGGTGAGCAATGGCCGCATAGGGGGCGTTGGCCGTGTGCGCCAACGCCGTGAAGTCCGCAGGCAGCCGCTCCACGCGGTCGCCGTGGCTCATCCAAACGCGCTGTTGGCGCTCCAAGCCCGCGAAAAGCCCGCGCGCTTCGGCGATCTCCAGTGTGGCGGGGCCGTATTCGCGGTGCACAGCAGGCGCCACCCGCCCGCCCAGCGCGTGGGTGAGCAACTGCATTCCGTAGCAGATGCCCAACACCGGCACGCCCGCCGCAAGCACCCAAGCGGGCAAGGCAGGCGCGTCCGGTGCGTAGACGCTGGCAGGGCCGCCGGAAAGGATCACCCCGCGAAAGTCCGGCACGGCGGCTTGCGCTTGGGATAGCGTGGCCGTGTGCGGCAGCAAAACCGCGTAAACGCCCGCTTCGCGCACGCGCCGCGCGATCAGTTGTGCAGTTTGCGAGCCGTAATCGAGTATCACCAGCCCGCCACGCTTCAACGACACGCTCACGCCTCCACCGTGCGGGGCGGGTCGTCGGCGAATTCGATATGCTGCTCGTCCATGTGCGTAATGATCGCCAACGACTCAACCGGCGCACCGTACTTTTGGATCAGCTTGCGTCGTCCGCTCTCGAACGCCTTTTCGACCACCGTGGCAACGCCCACCAGCGTACAGCGCGCCTCTTGCACCATGCGGGCCAACGCCAAGAGCGTGCGACCGGACGCGAGAAAATCGTCCACGACCAAAACGCGCTCACCGGCGGGCAAATACTCCGCGGCCACCATCAAATTCACCTCGCCGCCTTTGGTCGGGCTGGGCGCGGTTTCCAAAAAGATCGGCCCGTACATGGTCACGGGCTTGTGCTTGCGTGCGTAAACGATGGGCACGTTCAGTGCCAAAGCCGCCATCAACGCCGGTGCGATGCCGGAAACTTCCGCCGTCAGGATACGTGTTGGGTGCGCGTCCTGAAAACGGCGCGCGATCTCTTCCCCCATCGCGTGGATCAGCTTGGGGTCCATCTGGTGATTGAGGATGCCGTCAATCTTCAAAATACCGTCGCCGAGGTACAGGCCCTCGGCGCGGATGCGTGCTTTGAGTGCTTCGGTTACAGACGTGCCCACTCTGTATACTCCTCCTCTTGATCGATTTGATCGATGCGTTAATGTTTCTCGAAGGGCACGCCGAGCGCTTGCGGCGGCGCGGCGCGCGTGAAGCGCCCCACCACCGCTTTGAAGCGATCCGGCGTGTACCGATCGAGTTTGGTCAGCACGCCGCTCGTAGCCAGCAGCAGCGTGATGATCATCAGCGTCCAGGGCAGCATGTTGACGATTTGCGCAGGCAGGTCGATCACGTTGTTGTCCTGCAAGTCAATCGCCACCGAGCGCAAGCCCACAATCAGATACGCGCCCAGCGCCACCCGCCAGGGCACCCACAGCCCAAAGATCACGATGGCGAGCGCGATCCAGCCTTCGCCGCTGAGGTCTTCCTTCCAACCCAGCTTGACCGAAAGCGAGTATGTCGCCCCCGCCAAGCCCACCAACGAACCGCCCAGCAGCGTATAAGCGTAACGCAGCACGTTAACCGACGTGCCACGCACAAAGGCCGCTTCCGGCTGTTCGCCGATGCTGCGCAGCGTCAGGCCCGGGCGTGTGCGGTAGATATAAAACCACATCAGCACGGTTAAAAG
>CAZZNC010000126.1:0-7081 GCA_964655405.1 uncultured Anaerolineaceae bacterium
ATCGGGCTGGTGGGGCAACCCTTCTTGCGCGCGGACGTGGCCGTTTATGACGTGCAGCCGAATTCGGTGGCAGCGGAAGCCGGTTTGCAGGCCGACGACGTGATCGTGGCGGTAAACGGGAAAAAGGTCGAGTCGGCAGCCCAGTTCAACGATTTGATCGCGCAATACACCAACCAGCCGGTTACGCTGCTGGTGCAACACGGCGATCAGCAATCCGAAGTGACGTTTGTCGTGCCGCCTACCGAAACGACCGACGTGGAACGGGTCTACATCCAAAGGGTGGAAGCCGACATGCCGGCCTCTGATGCCGGTTTCCAATCGGAAGATGTGATCGTGGCGGTGGACGGGCAAGAGATAACCGGCGTCGAGCAATTGCAAGATTACACGCACGCGCACGAGGGGCAAGAAATGATCGTCACCGTGCTGCGCGGCACCGAAACGTTGGAAATTCCCGTCACGCCGCGCAAAGACGACAACGGCGTCGTGCGTATCGGCATCGGCATTGCAGGCGTCAAACCCGCTTCGATTGGGTTGGTGGCAATCAACCACAACGAAAGCACCTACACCCGCGCGCTGCCCCTCGGGGAAGCCGTGCGCACCGGCGTTGACGAATTCGTCGAGCTGCACCGCATGATGTACCAATTCGTGCACGATCTGTTCACCGGTGACATCGGTTGGAAGGAAGCCCGCCCCGTCAGTCCGGTAGGCATCGGGCAAATGGGCGCGCCGGTGCTCAAACAAACGCTCGACGAGCGGGAAATGTACCCCATCGCACGCTTTGCGGCACTGATCAGCATCGCGTTGGGGCTGACCAATCTGCTGCCGATCCCCGGGCTGGACGGGGGGCGCATCCTCTTCGTGATCATCGAGCTGATACGCGGCAAGCCGATGGAGCCGAAACACGAGGGACTGATCAATTTTATCGGCGTGGCGCTGCTGCTGGGGATCATCTTCCTAACGGTGATCAACGACATCATCAATCCGCTTGACATCAGCAACCTGCGGTAGCGTACAATATAAGTAGCCAAAAACGAACTTGCCGAGGACATAGAACGACCGATGCTCAATTCACTACTCAGCGACCAAGAAGCCAACGCGCGCTTTCAACGCACCGTCGCCATCTTGCGCGATCCGGAAGCGCACGTCACCGCCGAAGCCATCTACAGCCTTTCCGACCTGTATGGGGAGCGGCTGGAAACGTTTCGCAGCACGTGGCCGGAAATTCCCGTCGAACGCCGCCGCAAGCTGATCACGCGGCTGGTGGAAACCGCCGAAACCAATTTCGAGCTGGACTTCAGCGCGATCATCCACGCTGCATTGCATGACGACGACGGAGAAGTCCGCTTGACAGCTATTGAAGGCGTTTTGGAAGAAAGCCCGCACAACATAGTCGAACGCTTGATCTCGCTGGCGCAAGACGACCCGCTCGCCCAAGTGCGTGCGGGGGCCACCAAAGCGCTGGGCGTGTTCGTGTTGCACGGCGAGCTGGGCAAGCTGCCCCAAGCGCTCAACACGCGCCTGCAAGATGCGATGTGGGCGCTGTATACCGATTTCAAGGAAGACTTGGACGTGCGTCGCCGCGCCCTTGAAGCGCTGGGCAACTGTGGCAAGGAAGGCGTCCAAGACTTGATCCACGAAGCCTACTATGCCGACGAGTTGCTGATGCGCGTGAGCGCGATTTTTGCCATGGGACGCTCGTGTGATGCTATGTGGCAGCCCATGATCTTGGACGAGCTGATGAGCGAGTATCCCGAAATGCGCTACGAAGCGGCCCGCGCCGCCGGCGAGCTGGAACTGCGTCCGGCGCTTTCTCAGCTTGCCGAGCTGGCCTACGAGGAAGACCGCGAAATCCAGGAAATGGCAATCTGGGCGCTGGGCGAGATCGGCGGAGACGAGGCGGTGCGCATCCTGGATGAGCTGGCCGCGCTGGCCGAAGAAAGCGACGACGAAGAACTCGCCGAAGCCGTCGAAGAAGCCCAGAGCGCCGCGGTGTTGGGTGGCAAGGACAACCTGCCGCTCTTCGACTTCAGCGAATACGCCAACGGGCTGAGCGACGAACACACCAAATACCTGAGCCTAGACGATCTGCGCGCCCAGAACGGCGATTCCGACGACGAGTGATCGGCACAGCATCGCCGCACAGCATCCGCACGCCCGACGCCGACCCCGTCGGGCGGTGATTTTTAGCCGAGGAGCACACGATCCATGAGCGAAAAAAACGACACGCCCGAGCACGCCGAAAGCGACGCGCTCCACGCGCACATGCAGCACATGGCCGACGAGCAGTTCCACCGACAGATGCGCCAGGCTGCGATCTTGCTGGCACAGGGAGACGGCGCAGCAGCGCTGCCCTTGCTGGAACGCTGCCTGGAGCTGCGTCCGGACGATCCCAACGTGTTGAGCAACCTGGGCAGCGCGCACATCTTGGCGGGCAAACATCGCCACGCCGTGCCGTTCTTGGAACGCGCCACCGCTATCGAGCCGGAAAACCCTTCGCTGTGGGCCAACTTAGCCGCTGCGTATCTGGGGAACTTGCTTCTTTCCAGCCCGTCCAAACAGGAGCGCGCGCTGGAAGCCTATCACCGCGTGATTGCGTTGGACGCGGCATACCCGAACGTGCACTATAATATGGGCTTGATCTACATCGACCGCAAGGATTGGGACGCGGCGCACGCAGCCTTTACGCGCGCGCTGGAAACCAACCCGCATGACGCGGACGCGCAAAAGATGCGAGCGCGCGTGGAAGAGCTACGCAACCGCCCGCCCGACCCCAACCCCCGTCACTGAACGCGAACGCCCGTCGGGTGGGGCGCGCCGCCGTGCGCCATTCGGCGCACCCAAAGCGGCTCCGCCGCTTTGCGCCGCGCGGAGCGCGGGGCGGGCGGCGCGCCCGCGTCCCCGACCTCGAACGTTTTGTGTGCCTTCGGGCGCACGTTATAATGCCCCCCACTCCACAACGTCGCGGGGCAGGAGAAAGGGCTATGGCCGACCCATCCCCAACCACCGCTCATGTACGTTTGCACGCCATCGTCCATGGCCGCGTGCAAGGCGTCGGCTTCCGTGCCGCCACACAGCGCGCCGCCGCCACCCAACGGCTGACCGGCTGGGTACGCAACCGTTGGGACGGCACGGTGGAAGTGGTCGCAGAAGGGCCACAGGACGCCGTGCGCGCATTGGAACGCTTTTTGCAGCGCGGGCCGAGCACCGCCGAAGTGTCGCGCGTGGAAGCGGAATACGGCGCCGCCACCAACAAATTTTACGGTTTCAACATTCGCTACTAAACAAGGACACGCCATGCTCACCAAAAATCCGCAACGTCTGGCCTGGTTGACCATACTCGGCGGACTGGTGCTTTTCATCATGCTGTGCATCGGCACGGCGGCACTGGTGCGCTGGATTGTTTTCGAGTCTCCCACGCAGCTCAACGTGACGGTACACGTGGGCAAAGGCACGGTAGGACTGTTAGAACCCGAAAGCGCCGACGAAAAAGCCGTGCGCAGCAGCGCCCCACTCAACCCGGGCGAACGACTGAGCACGGACAATCTTTCCCAGGGCTATTTGGCTTTTTCCGACCCCTACTCCGGTGACATCGTGGCAACAATCACGCTGCGGGGGGACAGCCGCGCTACCTTGCGCCGCGCCAACCGCCCACGTTTTTCGCTCAACGACAACCCCTACGAAATCCGCCTGGGCGATGTAATCGGAGGGCTGGAAGTGTGGGTCAGCGACGGGCTGGAACGCCCGATTGACCTGGAAATTCAAACGGCACTGGGCACGGCACAGATCACGCAAAAGGGCAACATTCTTTTGCAAGTGACGCCGGATAGGTTCTCGGTGGTCGCGGGAGCAGGAAAAACAACAGTGACCCACTTCAACGGCGACCAGGTGCGTCTGGTCAAAGCCACGACCGGCATCGTGCGCCAAGACACACCCACGATCACCGTGCGGCAAGGGCCAATTGACCTGTTGCCCTATAGCACATTCGGCACAGCCTGGCCCAAAGAGTGGATTTGCGCGCACCAACCCGACCCGGGCTATCCCAACGCGCCAGGGGGCGACTTCGATTACGGCGTGGCCGACGGGCGCTCGATGATCCACATCTGGCGTGCGCACTCCGGCCCCACACCGGCCAAGACCGGTTGCTATCAAGAACTCGGCGAGCGCTCCGGCGAAAGCGACACCCGCAGCAACGCCGCGCCCCTCGGGTTGGACATCACCCAATACACCGAAGTGCATTTGCGCGTCACGATCCAAGTACACCACCAAAGTTTGAGTGGTTGCGGCATCGCCGGCTCGGAGTGTCCGGTCATGTTGCGCATGGACTACCTCGACCAATACGGCAATCCGCGCATGTGGTATCACGGTTTTTATGCCGAATACCGCCCCAACGAAAACGGACGCCGCACCTGCGCTTCCTGCTGGGAACCGCACGAGCAAATCAACAAAGATGCCTGGTACACTTACGAATCCAGCGATCTACTCAACGACTGGCCGGAAAACTTGCGCCCGGGCGCCATCCAACGCATCGAGTTTTACGCTTCGGGTCACGAGTACGACGTGATGCTCAACGAAGTGGCGCTCATCGCCTCGTTGCCCACCGAAAGCGCCACGCCTTAACCCTTTCCTGCACAACCGTTGTGGGCAAATGCTGCATAAGTTTTTATAATTTGCATGAGGTTAAATATTCAATTATCCCCTCAACAGCTAACCGCTCAGTAAGGAGAATACAATGGTCAAAAAATACGAGTTGCCCCCCCTGCCCTACGCTTACGACGCACTCGAACCCTACATTGACGAACAAACCATGCGCCTGCACCACGACAAGCACCATCAAGGCTATGTTAACGGGCTGAACAAGGCGCTAGAAAAACTCGCTGCTGCACGCGCTACCGGTGATTTGACGTTGATCAAGCATCTTTCGCGCGAAGCCGCTTTTCACGGCTCCGGACATCTGTTGCACAGCATCTTTTGGCCGAACATGGCGCCCGCCGCTCAGGGGGGCGGCGGTGAGCCGGAAGGCGAATTGGCCGGGCAGATTGTCCAGGACTTCGGCAGCTTTGCAGCTTTCAAAGCGCAGTTTTCCGCCGCCTCCAAGTCGGTAGAAGGCAGCGGCTGGGGCTTGCTGGTTTGGGAGCCAAGCGCCGAACAATTGGAAGTGTTGCAAGCCGAAAAGCACCAAAACCTGACCCAATGGGGCGTCGTGCCGCTGCTGGTGTTGGACGTGTGGGAACACGCCTACTACCTCAAGTACCAGAACAATCGCGGGGCGTATGTCGAGGCCTGGTGGAACGTGGTCAACTGGGCCGACGTAGCAGAACGCTTCCGCGCCGCGCGCGGCTAAACGCTTTGGCACGTTCGCCGAACACCCTCACGCGCTGAGGGTGTTTTTTTTTACCGCCCGCACTTCCCCAAAAAATGCTTGCACGAAAACGAGAGTGCGCTATAGTTGGGGGCGCTGCTGGAAACGAGGCGCGTAGGCTGTGTTCACCACACAGCACCGCGTGTCTGTTGGCGTTCTAGCCAAGCCGTAAACAAGCACCTTATCAAATTGTTGTTGCTGAAGGAGTGACACAATGTCTCACGTGATTACTAGCTTGTGCCTGCGTGACGGCGCGTGCACGGAAGTATGTCCGGTGGACTGCATCGTGCAAGGTCAGCCGGAAAACGAATGGCCCTGGTTCTACATCGATCCGGACACTTGCATTGACTGCGGTGCGTGCGTGCCGGAATGCCCGTTCGAGGCCATCTTCCCCGAAGACGAAGTGCCGGATGCTTATGAAATGGCCGCCGGTCAAAAGTACGTCCCGCATGACACCAAGGAAACCGTCGAAGCAAAGGGCGGCGAAACCGTCGACCTGACGGCGGCTATCGAGTGGAACGCCAAGTTCTTCACCGAAGGCCCCGGCTACGACGCGGCATCATAGCCCGCCGCTCGGCAAAAGCAAAAAAACGTGGGGATTGTCACACAAAACAATCCCCGCGTTGTGTTTTCCGCTCTGGCGCCGCCCCCTAGCGGCGCTGCAAAAGCTCGTAGTGCAAAAAGACATTCGGCTCCACCTGCACCCCCGCGATCTCGTCCCACGCCACCGCCTGCACGTGATCCTGCCAAAGCGGTACCAGCGCAAAATCATCATAAACCGCTTGCGCCACCTGCTGGTAAAGCGCACCTTGTGCGGCGGTGTCGTCCAGCGCGGCAGCCTGGTCGAGCAGCGCGTCGAGTTTCTCTCCGGCATAATGGCTGTTGCGCGGCATGTCGTAGTCCGAATGGAGCAACGGGCGCAAATAAGCGTCGGGATGCGGCACAAGCGGCGTCCACGCAAAGACGGCCAAGGACTCTGTGCCGGAGCGCAACGCTTCCAAAAACGCGCGCATCTCGACATCGGTGCGCAGAGTGTAGCTGACGAAATCCGTGCCGTTGAAGCTGGCGCGTGCCATGTGGGAAAGCGCCGACGTATACGGCACGCCGTAGAGATAGCGCGACATGCTGATCTGGATGCGCAGCCGCGACGTAACCCGCTCCCGATAGCCGCCCGCGCGCAAAACCAGCTCGGCGCGCTCCACGTCCGGCGTGTCCGGCCAGAGCGACACATAAGCCTCGGGAAAGAAAGACGGCACCAGCGCGGTGAGCGGCGATAGATAGCCGTGAAAGTCCATTTCGACTGCTTCTTGCCGTGAAATGAGCACGGTCAGCGCCTCACGCACCAACGGATCGTCGGTCGGTTCGTGGTTCTGCCCCAAATAGAGGTAAAAGACGCGCGTGCTGGGCACGTCGTAAACGTGCAAACCGTCCGCTTCTTGCACTTGCAGCAAATGCTCCATCAGCAACGCCCGCCAAGCCACGTCTACCTCGTGTGCCAACAACGCCTCGCGCAAGTCTTGGGAGCGCGTATAACGCCGCAGCACGATCGTTTCGGTCAGCGGCGGCGCGCCCAGCGCATAGTGGGGGGTGGCGTGCAGCACAATCTGCTGCCCCACGTCGAACGTTTCCAGCGTATACGGGCCATTGCCGATCAGTCCGTCCGCGAAGGGACGCGCCACCGACTCGGCGACCAAGTCCGGATGCTGCGGAAAATACGGCGGC
>CAZZNC010000127.1:0-4982 GCA_964655405.1 uncultured Anaerolineaceae bacterium
ATCTTTCGCCGTTCATCGCGCAGACTTTGGACAAAGTGCCGACGCTTTCTGACCCGACCGTTGCGGGGATGCAAACGGCGTACCCGTTGGGCAAGCCCAATTACCACAAGGTGGAATTCGATTACACCGGTACGATGGTGCAAGCGCTGCGACGCGCGGTGTTGGGGGTTTAGGCTGCGATGGTAGCCGGTCAACACGTGGCGTTGTGTCCCGTGTCGGCGTGCTGCCGGAAGATGCCGGATGTTTTGGCATCGCGGCGAAGGTGACGCACAGTGAACAAACGCCCGCAGCGGAGAAGCTGCGGGCGTCTTTTTGTGGGCTGGGAGCGTTTATGCCGGCAACGGCGCTTTGCTCAGCGTGACCAAACGCACGCCCGCGCGGTGTACTTGCCGGAAGTTGGCCCCCTGTTGAACCGCGCGCAACACGCGCGGAATGTCGGTCACCACCGCGCCGGAAAGCATGTCCACGCCGTGCGCGAATAGGGCAGGGTTGAGCGGCGTGCTCGGCCCCAACAGCAAAACGACCGCCTGCGGTGCGCAAAGCGGCAGGAGCTTGTCCAACGTATGGTTGATTAGCGTCATACTCGTGAGCGCGACGATGTCGGCTTGGGGCAAGATTTCCGGCGCCGCTTCGGCGGGCAGTTCCCCGGGAGCGGGGTGCAGCTCCAATACGTCCAAACGCCCCACGCGCGGGCGCAAACGTGGAATGAAGGGAAAATTGCCGATCAGAGCCACGCTTTTCCCTTTGCCAAGCGCGGCAAGCACCTCTTCGGCGTTGCGTTCCTGCCAGTGTGTGGGGGCGGGCGTTTGCAGCGCGTTGAGCGCGGCCACGCCTACGCTGCTCAACGGCGGGTGGGCATCACGGGCCAGGTGGGCCAGCTCGCGGGCGGGCAACGTGTGCAAATGGCCCGCCTGCGGAACTTCCGGCACGGCAGAATGACGGTGCGCGGCGGTGACGGTGGAAGCCAGTCCGCAGCGCGTATGCCCGTCTTGTTGTACGACGACCGCCGTCCAGTGTAGCCCGATTTGCACGTCGAGCACCTCGCCGTCCGGCAGACTATCCAGCAAAGCATCCCAAAAGGACATCGGCTACCCTCGCGGTGTGTATGGCGGAGCGTTGGGGGCATTATACCGCGTGGGCGGGCAGTGTGAAGACGTGTCCGCGAAAAAACAGGGGGCGCTCCCCGTGAAGGAAGCGCCCCTGCGATGTTCTGCTGTGCTGCACGTGCTACTGAATACACCCCAGGTGTGCGGTGATGGTGCAGTTGCCGGTCATGGTGACGGTCACGGGGTTGGCGTTGCCGCTGGCCCCACAGCCGTCCCAGTAATTCAGCCAACAACCGCTGTTGGGGTGGGCTTGCACGTCCACGTGGGTTCCGGCGCTATAGCCGTTGCCGCAGTTGGCCGCCGTCAGCGGTGCGGCATAACCGGCGTTGGAGGGGTCGGCTTGTGCGTTCAGATAGTAGCATTGAGGGTTGCCGTTGCCGCCGGAATTGTCCCCGTTGCCCGGGTTTTCGGCAGCGCGCAGCTCGGTTACCGCGTCCACGCACCAATGTTCGCCGTAACGCAGCGCCTCCACCGCCACATGGAAGGTAAAGCCGCCGCCGATGACCCCGGTGCTCACATCCAGCGTGAGGCTGGTTGCCGGTGCGTCAACCGTGCCTTCGGCCACTACCGCGCCGCTTTCGTCGTAGACGCGCACGCGGTAGCTTGTGGCGCCGTCCACCGGTGTCCAGTAGAAAGTTTGCAGCCCATTGGTCATGCCTTCGCGCGGAGAAAGCAGCGTGATGTCGCACACATAGGGCACCACATGCTCGATCTCGCTTTCAAAGGTGACGGTGGCCTCGTCGGTGCAAAGCAGCATGTCACTTGCGTTCATGGCTGCCACGCGCAGCGTCCAGGTGTCGCCGGTTTCGGCTGCCGGTGGGTGGGTGGTGGTGATGGAGGTGGTGGCAGCCTCGTAGGCCGATGTGCTATACCAAGTCGGCACGCCGCCCGCGTCGTCGTAGCTCATCACGCCGACGTAAAAGGCTGTGTCCGGCCAGGCCGTCCAGCTCCAAGAAGCGGTGCGGTCGGTGTTGCTGAGCACTTCGCCGGTGACGTGGAAATCCTCGCACGATGTTTCCTCGTCGGCGAGCATGAACTCGTCTTGGCCGACGCAAAGGGTGCTGCCGTCCGCGCCGACGGCTTCCACCACGAAGCGGAAGCCCCAGAACCCCGGGAAGAGGTGATCGAGGGTGAAGGATGTGGCATCCCCTGGCGCACCGGCGGGGCCGAGATAGGTTTCGTCGCCGGCAGCGTAGCCGTACATGTGTATCCAGTAGTGGTCGGCGCCGGGGACAGCGTCCCAGGTGATTTGTGCGCCCCGTGTTGCGGGGAGCAGTGTGGCCGTGACGTGGACATTTTCGCACACGGCGGGCGTTTCGCCACCGTCCGCCCACGCTTCCGGACAGGAAGGACACGCCGGACATTCGGCGCCGGTTTCTCCCCCTGCGCCGCCACACCCGGGCGCTTGGCCCGCGCACGTGACCAGCAGCGAGAGCATCCCCGCCATTGTCGGAGCGTCTGTGCGGACTTCAACTTCATACGTGCCGCTTTCTGCTGCCACCGTGACGCGGTCTTCGTGCGCCACGCCGCCGCGCAGCCGTGCGATCTCTTGCCCTTGCTCGTTGCGCACGGTCAGCGCAAAGGGGAACGTATACGGCTCGCCTTGCGCCAGGTTGGTCACGGTGAGCGTGGTGGCGCAACGGCGCGTTTCGAAGGTGTAGTATTGGGGCGGGGCGTTTTCCGGCACGTTCACGGTCACCGGCTCGCCGTATTGCATCTCGAGGGCCACCGCTTGGGCGCGCCCTTGCAAGCGCAACATGAAGTTGCCCGCCAAGCCTTCCGCCGCGCGCACTTCCAGCGTGTACGTGCCGTTTTGCGGCAACACCTGCGCCAAGTGCGCGTTGCGACCGGTGGGGGGCAGCCGGTCGTACTCGCTTTGCGCGAGTTCCTGTCCGTCCGGTGCGTAAAGTGTGAGTTGCGTTTCCAGCTCGTCGCTCATGCGCAACACGTCCACCACGACCTGATCGTTTTCCGTGCCCGCAAAGGCGTAGCGTAAAGTGGGCGCGGTGGCGTCCAGCGCCCCGAAGACGCTATCGCCGTAGTGCAGTGTGCCGTCTTGCGCTTCGGTGATTGCCGTCGGCGTGAGCAGCGTCCCGACGACCAACGCGGTCACCACGAGCGCGGCGAGCGATGTTCCCAGTGTCCATAGGCGTTTCATGGCGTCCTCCTCAGTGGCGCTCGACGATCACGCCGTCTATGCACCAATAGGCATCGTCGCGCAGCGCAAAGATGCGGATGTAGAACTCGGTGCCCGGACCGATAAAGGCGTCGCTGGTGTCCACCGTTACACTATGGGAAGTGCCCGGTACGCCTGTTGTCATGATCAATGTGTCGGACGAATTGGAGATACGCAGCTCGTAGCCGTCCGCACCCGGCACGTCGCTCCAGAAGAATGTTTGCAGGCCGTTGGCGATGATGTCACGTGGGGATTCCAGCGTGATGCTGCACTCTTCGGGCAAGTCGTCCTCGCCTTCTCCCCATTCCACCGGCCCCAGCGTTATATCAACCGTGAGCGTGCCGGTGCACAGCGCGTAGCCCAGTTCCTCAGAGCCTACGTCTACGTGGATGGTTTGAGTTCCACCCGTAATGCCCCGCGCAGCGTAGTCTATGGTTTCGCTGGTTGCCCCTTCCACCAGGCGCGCATAGGTTAGTTCCCCGCTTTCGTTGGTGGAAGAAACAATCGCGGCGGTCGCGCCCTCCACTTCCGGCCAACTGACTGTGACCGTGCCGTCGTCGCTTATCGCGGCCAACAGTTGGAAACCTTCGCAGGTGCTTTCCGGCCCACAAGGGGGGCAGGTGGGGCAGCGTGACACGTCGTCACCGGCTATGCCGGCGGTGTTGCCAACGCAGGCGGGCGCCTGGTCGGCGCACGAGGCAATCAGCGTCAGCGTGCCGGTCAGCGTCGGATCGTCCGACCAAAGCGTGACTTCATACGTGCCGCTGTTGGGTTCGACCGTGACGCGGTCTTCGTAGGTTTCACCGCCGCGCCAGCGTGCCACTTCCTCGCCGTCCTCGTTGTGCACTTCGGCGAAGTAGCGGAACGTGAACGGCTCGCCTTCGGAAGCGTCAATCAGTGTGAGCACGGTGGGGCAGCTTTCGGCAGTGAACGTGAAGAGTTGGGATGGCGTTTCCGGCGCCAGCGTGACCGGTGTGGGCACGCCGAACGGCAGCGGCGTGGTCGTTTGGAGCGCGTGCCCTTCCAGCGTCAACAAAAAGTCGCCGACCGTGCCGTCTACGCCGCCCAGCATCACGGCATAGGCGCCGTCTTGCGGCAAAACGCGCGCGATATGGGCGTCTTGTGCGCTGAAGCTCAGCCCGTCGCGTTGTGCCGTTGCCAGCGTTTGACGATCTGGGGCGATGAGATCCACCAGCGGTATCAGTCCTCCGCTCAGCCCCAGCACTTCGATCTGCACGTGGTCTCCGATGTGGCCCTGGAAGCTGTAGAGCAGCAAGGGGGCTTCGGGGGTGAGCGTGCCTGCCACTGTGCTGCCGTAAGCGAGCGCCCCCCCGCTCTGAGCTTCGGTGACGCGGGACGGTGTGGACGTGCCCAACACCAGCGCCAGCGTCAGCACGACCAGGGCGCTTATTCCCCGACGAGAGAAAGCGTGTCGCATGTTGGTTCTCCTGAAAAATTGTTTTGACGGGAGCTAAATGGGCTTGATGCGCGGCTGTGACAAGGGTTCATAGTCATCATATAATGCTTGCACCCTAAAATGTTGTAAAAAACGTCGAAACGCCCCGCGAGCGTGCCGTAAAAGGCTGTAAAATCCGGCGCGCGGCAGCATGAAAAACACGTCAACGATGCTCTTTGAAGCGCACGTTGCAGAACGGTAAGACTGTGGCGTGATGCGAATAAGTGTTCCCGTTGAAGGGGTA
>CAZZNC010000127.1:5082-7075 GCA_964655405.1 uncultured Anaerolineaceae bacterium
GCGGGCGACGCGGTTGTCTTGTTGCACGGACTGGTGCCAGATTGATTAGAGGCGTAAACTTGTTCTAATTGCACATCTTGACCGGTTGCACTCCCTGGGGAGGCCCTATATACTTCCAGCTATATAGAGAAGTGGGAACGGTCAATGCCGATGGGGGCGAAGGCCCGACGAAAATGGGCGTCGGGGAGGCATCCGTCATTTCCACCGCGAAGCATTTTCTACCCGATTGTGCCTTGGGGCATGAGGCGGAAACATCCATTTTTTCTGGTTTTTGAACCCATGCGTGGGTCGGCAGGTGTTTTGCTTTCCGCTTGCCTGAACGGGGTTGGGCGGGCGCAAACCCTGTGGAACGGGCACAAAACGTTACCCTCTACGAGCCTTCTGTGGTACGTTACGACCGTAGGCCAATGCTGTTTAGGCGCGTGATCAAGCCGTTGACTTGTTTGGGGGCGTCCTCGCATGGAACATCCCCAACGGGCTGTGCCCGCGAGTTCGGGGGCGGCGCGTTCTTATGTGGCTCGCTGTAAGGATTCTCGTTTGCATCAAAATTAGGGAGGAAGTGTTATGCGTGCAAGGTCAAGATTTGTTGCGGTGGTGGGCGTGCTGGTGCTGTTGGCAACAACAGTGGTTTTCAGCACCCCCGTTTTGCCGACGCCTCATGCTGTGGCGCAAGAGGTGGATACATTGCCTGTCGCACGGTCGGATGAGGCTTTTGAGTGCCCCAAGCAGGGCGGAACGCTCATTACGGCCATCACTGCGGAGCCGGTCAGCTTGAACGGCATCTATGCCAATGATGGCGCTTCTGTGGCGGTGTTGTCCTACATCTTCAACCCGTTGACTTTGGGCGGGGAAAACTGGGGCACCGAGATCACCGGCGACCTGGCCGAAAGCTGGGAAGTGAGCGACGACGGGCTGACCTGGACTTTTCATCTGCATCACGGCGTGTTGTGGCACGACGGCCAAGAACTGACCGCCGAGGATGTGGTCTACACGTTCCAGACCATCGAGACATCCGAAAGCGACATCGCCCCGTTCCGGCCGCGTTTCATGCAGGCCGGCGAGCCGATCCAGTTCGAGGCGGTGGACGACTATACGGTGGTGGCCCACCTCACTGCGCCGAACGCTTCGCTTTTCACCGACATCAGCGTTCCGATTGTGCCCAAGCACGTTCTGGACGGGCAAGACTTGCGCGAAGGGCCGTTCAACCGCGCACCGATCGGCAGCGGCCCGTTCAAGATCGCGGAATGGAACACCGGAGAGAGCATCGTCTTGGAAGCCAACGACGATTATTTCCGTGGCCGCCCGTGCATTGACCGCTTGATCTTCCGCATCATCCCCGACGAGCAGGCCCAGGTGGCGGCGCTGCAAACCGGCGAAGTGGATTTCTTGCCGAACATCCCCGGGGCGTCGGTCTCGACGTTCGAAAACGATCCCAACTACACCATTTCGGTGGTGGAGCAGGATAGCTTGTTCCAAATGTTCTTCAATTTGGAAAATCCCAAGTTCCAAGACGTGCGCGTGCGTAAAGCGCTGATGATTGCCATTGATCGGCAGGCTGTGGTGGATATTGTGCGCCAGGGGTACGGCGTGGTGCACAATTCACACTTCGACCATGTCGTGCCGTTCTATCAACAGGACAAGCTGGGCGGCTACGATTACGATCCGGAGCGGGCAGGGCAGTTGCTTGACGAAGCGGGAATCGTTGATACCGACGGGGACGGCTTCCGCGAGTTCAACGGCGAGCCGTTCACGATCACGCTCCTTTCCTTTGCGGGCGGTTTCCGTGACTATTCGGGTTACGCCGTTGTGGTGCAAGCCTATTGGGAAGACATCGGCATCAAGACCGAGTTGGAGCTGCGCGACCTTTCCACAATGGTCGAGCAAATCTACCAAGAGCGCAAAGTGGACAAGCCTTTTGAGGTGCTCACTTCCGGTTGGGGCGTGATCGGGCCGGAACCCAACAGCTATTCCAATTTCTATATGTGGACGGATG
>CAZZNC010000128.1:0-7069 GCA_964655405.1 uncultured Anaerolineaceae bacterium
CATCGTTATTTTGAACTTGGACGCTCAGCCGATTTTGGACGCGGTGTTTCCCAACGAGGCGCACGAGGGACACCATCACATGTTGGTTGACGAGGATGGGTACTACTTGGCGCACTGGCTGCCGGAAAAGCTCTGGGGCCGCGACCTGAACTCGGACAACCACTTGCAGGCTGACTATCCTTTCCTGGCTTTTTTGCTGAAGGAAACCCCAAAGAGTGATTACGTCACGCATGGGGACATGGTCTATCTTTATGCGCCGGTTACTGTGGGGGAGGAAGCCTTAGGCCGCCATTGGACGATGGTCGTGGAACGTCCTCAAAGTGTATATACCTCAAACGTGGCAAACGTCGTGCCGGTGTTGGGCGGCTTGATCATCGTTACCGCGTTGCTGGGGATGTTGGGTGCGTTGTTGCTGACGAATGCGTTTACCCGCCCGCTGCATGTGCTGGATTCGCGCGTATCGCAATTTGCCCAAGGTGACTACAGCATTCGCGTTCCGGCTTTGGGCGACGACGAGATCGGCCACTTGGCGCAAACTTTCAACCGCATGGCCGAATCTATCCAGAAGCATGGGCAAGAATTGCAGGCCAGCGAAGAGCGTTACCGCAAGCTCTTTGACGCGGCGCCCGACCCGGTGATTTTGCTGGACGGGCGAGGCATCATTTTGGATTGTAACGAAGAGTCACTGATGCTTTTCCAGCGTTCACGGGAAGAGTTTGTCGGGCAACAGATCTTCAACGTGGCAAGTGCCGAAGGCGAACAGGCGCGGCAATTGTTCCAAGAAAAATTCACTCAATTGCGTGATATGCAAGTGGCTTCGGCACAATTTACGCATTGCCGCCTGGACGGCAGCTGTGTGGAAATTTGGCGCAAGGCGACGCCTTTGGCCGATGATGAGGGGAATTTCTCCGGCGTCATCATCTACGACCGCGACATCACGGCGCAAAAAGAGGCTGAACGTGAACTGCTCAAGTTCCGCCGCGCTGTGGAACAAAGCGCCAGTATGATCGTGATCACGGACTTCCAGGGGCATATCGAATATGTGAACCCCAAGTTCACCGAAGTAACCGGCTATGCGTTGGACGAGGTGCTAGGGAAGAACCCCAGCATCTTGAACTCTGGCGAGATGCCGCCGGAAGTGTTCGAGGATCTGTGGAGCAGGGCAAGCGCTGGCGAAGAATGGCGCGGCGAGTTGCTGAACCGCAAGAAAAACGGCGATCTGTACTGGGCACATTTGCTGCTTTCGCCGATTTTCGATGCCAATGGGAACATTACCCACTTCCTTGCTGTGCAAGAAGACATCACCGAGCGTAGGCAGGCGGAAGAAGCCTTGCGCATCAGTGAAGAGCGCTTCCGTTCCTTCTTCGCGTCGGCACCGGATGCTATCCTCACGTTGGACAGGGCAGGCATCGTCACCAGTTGCAATCCGGCTGCCGAGGAACTTTACCAGCAACCGGCAGACGAGATCGTTGGTTTGCATGTGGTGGATACCATCGTTCCCGCTGACGCGGCCCCCGAAGAGCGACAAAGGGTTCAGCAGAGTTTCAAAGAGCATTATGCCAACTTGAGCGAGAGCCGCGAAGTCGGGATGGAATTCACGCGCAAGCGGCTCAATGGCTCTGATATGGTCGTGTGGCGCAAAGCCGTGCCCTTGTCCGACGCAGATGGAAAATTGGTCGGCGTGTTGGTTTACGACCGTGACATCACCGAACGCAAGCAGGCCGAAGAAAAAATCCGTTCCTTTGCCACGCGCATGGCTCAAACCAGCCACGAACTGGCCGTCGCGCGTAAGAAAGCCGAAGAGTCCGCGCGGCTCAAGAGCGAGTTCATGGCGACCATGTCCCACGAATTGCGTACCCCGCTCAACGCCATCATCGGCTATGGGCAGATTTTGCTGGCAGGCATCGCCGGAGACATGAGCACCAAGCAGCACGATTTCATCGGGCGCATTTTGCTCAACGGACGCAACTTGCTAGACTTGATCAACGACATTCTCGATCTGTCCAAGATCGAGGCCGGACGTTTGGATCTGCTCCGTCAGCCGTTCGACTTGCGTGCTTGGTTGGACGAGATCATCTTGCAAACGCGCTCGCTGGCCGACGAAAAAGGTCTGACGCTCGATGTGGTGGTGGACGACCGGATGCCAGAGCAGATCGTGGGGGATTCGGACCGTCTCAAGCAGATTGTGATCAACTTGCTTTCCAACGCCATCAAGTTCACGGACGAGGGGCGTGTCGCGGTTCATATTCAACGGCAAAGTGACGACAATTGGGTGCTGGCGGTCAGTGATACGGGCGTGGGCATTCCTTCTCACGCGCAGGAGTACATCTTTGACGAATTCCGGCAAGTGGACGGTTCGACACGGCGTAAGCACGGCGGCACAGGGTTGGGCCTGGCGATTGTGCGCAATCTGTCTCTGATGATGGGCGGCAATGTGCGTGTGCAAAGTGAGTTGGGCAAAGGCAGCACCTTTACCGTATTGCTCCCGTTGGTGACCGAAGTTGAGTCAGAAGATGACCAACTCACCGAGTCTCGCTAGAATAATAGAGTGAGGAAGACGTATGTCCGACATTACCGACGCGGCTGCGCAGTGGATCGTGCTGATCGTTGACGACGAACCGGATAACTTGACCGTGCCCAAGGAGGTCCTTTCCTTTTACGGTGCGCAAGTGTACACTGCGGAAGATGGCGCAGAGGGGTTGAAAGTATTGGAAACGGTTACCCCCACTTTCATCTTGTTGGATTTGTCCATGCCCAAGATGGACGGCTGGGAAACCATCAAGCGTATTCGCGCCAACCCCAAAACCGCACGTGTTCCGGTCATAGCGCTGACCGCTCACGCAATGAGCGGCGACCGTGAACGTGTCCAAGAGGCGGGGTTTGATGGGTACATTGCCAAACCGTTTTGGTTTCCGACGTTTTGGTCCGAGATCGAGCGCTGTTTATCCGGCATCTTGGGTACGTCGGCGGGCAAGGACAAGTAGGAGAGCGCACCAATGGTAGACTTGAGCGACTGGATCGTGTTAGTGGTCGAAGACGAACGCGATAGCGTACAGGTCATTTCTGAAATTCTGACGCACTACGGCGTCGAAGTGTACACAGCGCGCAACGGCTATGAGTGTTTAGATATGCTGCAAGAATTCGAGCCAACGTTGATCGTCATGGATTTGGCGATGCCGGAGCTGGATGGCTGGCAAACGTTGATGGAAATTCGCGCCAATCCCGATACCGCCCATATTCCGGTTGTCGCTGTGACCGCCTATCATTCTGCCAATGTAGCCCAAGACGCGCTGCACGCCGGGTTCAACGCTTATTTCCCCAAACCGTTGCATCCCACTCAGTTCGTTGAGGACATCGTAGACCTTATTGCGCCATGAGTGAATCGGACAAGTCTGACGACAAGGCCAAGCGCGCCCAGCCCAAACGGCATACTTTGCCCAAACGCCTTTCGGCCCAGCCTCCGGCAACAGAAAAACACCGGACGAACGACAAGCGCCGCGTGTTGCCCGCGAACCAACCGACGATCTTGGTGATCGAGGACAACAAGGATGTGCAGATCATCCTGACGGCGCAACTGGACTATTACGGCTTCAAGGTGGTGTGCAAATCCGACGGGCCTAGCGGTTTAGCGTGGTTGGAAGAGAACAAAGCCGATCTGATCGTCTTGGACTTGATGTTGCCCGGCATGTCCGGTTTTACCATCGCCCAGCGCGTTCGTGAACATTACTCGCCCTCGCAGCTGCCGATTTTGATGCTGAGTGCGTTGGGTGTGGAAGCCAACGAACGTGTGCGCGGGCTGGAAGCTGGCGCCAATGACATCATGGCGAAACCGTATAAGGCCGAAGAACTGGTCGCGCGCATACGTATTCTGTTGAAGGTGACCCACACCACCCAGGAAGCCGAATCCATCACGAGCGCGCTTTCGCGTTATATGTCCAGTGTGTTGCGTGCCCAGGCCAAAATCGATCCGCAGATGCTCATGCGCCGGCAATATCGCCATGCGGTGGTCATGTTCGCGGACTTGCGCGGCTTTACGCACATGGCCTCGCATTCCTCGCCGGAAAAGATGCTTTCGGTCTTGGATGAATTTTTCCACGCGATGATGCGCGTGGTGGACGAGTACGGCGGGATCGTCTTTGACATCATCGGGGATGAGTTCCTGGCCGCTTTCAATGTGCCGTATGACGTGCCGGTGCCGAGTTATTTGGCCGTGCAAGCGGCTATGCAGATGCAACAGCTTTTCGACGCGCTGCGCGTAACTTGGCTCAAAGAAGGGGTCAAAGTCGGGTTGGGCATCGGTATTCACCAGGGCGAAGTGGTGCTCGGGCACGTCGGTTCGGAAGAGCTGATGCGCTATACCGTGATGGGCAACGTGGTGAACATTGCTCATCGGCTGGTTGACTTGGCTTCGGATGGCGAGATCGTCATTTCGGCGGACGTACACGGCTCGCTGAACGTGCCCGCCGACCAACTGGCGTTTATTCCCATGCCAGAAGTGCACATCAAAGGTTTGAGCGACCCGATGCAACTTTACAAACTGGTGACGACCGCGCCGCACTCCACCGGAGCGCTGGGCGCGAAATAGGGTTGAGGCGTTCTTTTTCTTTCTGTGACGGCTGCCGCCCGCGTCTTGGTTCAAAGACGCGGGCGGCGTTTTTTGGGGTAGGGCGCTTTTCAGTCCATGCGCCGCAGCGCCAGTTTGTACGGCGCGATTTGCGTAGCAAAGGGCGACATGGCCCCGATGACCAGCGTGGCCTGCCCCCCGTAGGGTATGTCGAACGTGGCGCCTGCCGTGTTGCGTTCGCTCAGCACCAACGGTTGGACGGTCACTGCGTCGTCCGCGTCTTGCACGGCCAGGGCCACCGTCCAATGCTGCGTCACCTGCTGCTGAATGCGCAAGAAGCCTTCCGCTTGCCAGCGTGAATCGGCTTGCTCGGCTCCGTCCAACGCGCCCAGCTCTTCGATGCCCACGTTGTCCAGCGCCACCCCTTGCCTGGTGATGCTGGCGTCTGTCAGATACTCGAAACGCACCAACACCTGCTTGCCGGTGTACGCGCTGAGATCGATCCGCTCCGTGATCCAACCGTCGGACGTGCCGCTGTAGGCAAGGCCGGGGGCGTTGGGGATGTTGGGCGTGGCGTGTTCACCGCCCACAATGGCCCAGGTTTGTCCGTCGTCTTCAGAAACCAACACCTGCAACCAGTCGAGATCGGGTTCGGTTTGCCACCACGCATCGAAAACCAACGTGGCGTGGGATAGATCGCGCAAATCAAAGCGGGCGCTCAGCCGCGCCAAGCTGCCGCTGCCGTTGTACGACCACCACATCCATGTGCCTTCGCGCGGTGCAACGCCGATGAGCGGCGCGCTATCGGCCCCGTCGAAGCTGAGCCGGTAGGTGCCCGCGCGCGTGACCTGGTAGTAATCTGCGCCGTACTGGTTAACCGTGCTTGCCGTTGTCCAACCGTTGGGGGCTACGTGCAGGGCGGTCGGCTGAATCGGGTTTGGCATGTCCAACGTCTGGTAGTAGTAACGCCCGTCGCCCACAAATGGATCGTCCAGGTAATTGGCTAAAATCCAGTCTGCGAACACATCGTCCACGCTCTCGGCATACCCCAACGCGCTCAGCGTGTGTTGCACCGAAGCCAACCCGTCGTACTGGTCGGCTACCAATGCGCGGATGAAGTCCAGCCCGAAGCGTTCATACAGATACAGCGTGAAGAGATACGCCGCGCCGTAATGTCGCCCCATGTCCTTGAAGTCCCATCCTGCGAGCGGCAAATCCGGCGTGTCCAAGAAACTGATCACGTTGCCCGCGCCCACATAACGCGGATGAAAGCCGTTCAGATGTTCGGCGAGCTGGGAAAAACCCTCGTTGAGCCAACGCCGCTCGTTGCCGTCCACATGGAACTGGATCAAGTGTTGCTGTTCGTGCGCCAGCGTGGCTAGGTATTCTTGCGAACCCAACGGCGCTTCGTTCAGCCCCAAGTAGACGATGTCGCGCTGGTTGCTTTGCGAACACAGCGAACGCGGGCACTGATCCTCAGGGCTGAATGCGCCGTAGATGCCCGGGCCGATGCTGGCCTGGTTCAAGACAAACATGCGTGGGTCGCCGTCAATGCCGGCGTCCTGTGCCTCGCCGTAAATGGACGAATTCAGCGGCCAGATGTGCGCTTCGAAGAAGTCCGCTGCTTCGTGCAACGCGGTTTCGTTCACCGGTACGCTCGGCTCGAACCAAAAATAGGCGTGCGTGCTCACATAGCGCAACACGAAAACTCGTGGCGTTTCGCGCCCGTGCCCCAAGGGGAAAAAGCGTTCGGTGTTTCCCTCCGTATAGGTGCGCGGCGTGGCTGTTCCGTAAAGTTCCTCGGCACTCTTCCAACCTACGTCAACCAGCCAATCCGCTTCGGAGCGGTGCGGCAAGACCAGCGGCGCATCCGCCCACGAGAGCAGCGCATCCGGCTTGTCGCCGCTCTGTGCATAAAGTTGGGCCGGCGCGCTCAGCACGCCCGCGCCCAACAAACCAACCAGCAGCGCCGTGACGCCGCGCACCCATCCGTGTTTCATACCGTTCTTCCCTATGGCTTGTCCAAAGTTACCGTATATGGGGCCGTCTCGGTGGTCACCGGCGCCAGGCCGGATACGATCAACACCGCGTCCCCGTATTGCCCGCCTACCGTGATCGTCCATTCACCTTGCGGCGCGTCTGCTCCGCTCAGCAGCGGTGTCACCGGCGCGTCAACGTTGGCCGTTTGCACCAACTGCACGTTGAAGCGCTGCGGCAGCACGTTGTCCATGCGCAGCCAGCCCGCGCTTTCCCAACCTTCCGCGTCCGTCTCAAAGTCCTCCGCGTAGCCGATTTCCGGCAGGCTCACATCGTCAATCAGCATCCCGGGCTGTGTCACCGCCGCGTCCGTAATGTACTCGAAGCGGACTAACACTTCTTGTCCTGCGTAAGGCGTCAGGTCAACGCTTTCTTGCACCCAACCGTCGCTCGTGCCCGTGTACCCCGGGCCGTAGGCGTTGTTATGCGGGTTTTCGTCGCTGGTGCGCGCCGTTACCAACGGCGTCC
>CAZZNC010000129.1:0-7055 GCA_964655405.1 uncultured Anaerolineaceae bacterium
GGTTTTGGCGGCGGTGGTGGTGGTGAAGAGCAAGGCGAAGAAGAATTCGTCCCAAGCCATCAGGAAGGCAAAAACGCCCGTCGCCACCAGCCCGGGGCGCGTGATGGGCAAGATGACGCGCAACAACGCCCCGACGCGCGTGCAGCCGTCCACGCGGGCGGCTTCTTCCAGCTCGCGGGGGATGGTGTGAAAGAAGCTGGTCATGATGTAGATGACGAAGGGCAGCACAAAGCTCAAATAGACCAGCACCAACCCTTTGCGCGTGTTGAGTAAGTGATAATCTCGCAAGATGACGTAGAGGGACATGACGATAGAAAGCGAGGGCAGCATACGCAGCGACATATAGGCCATCAACCCTGTACGCCGCAAGGGAAAGTCCAGGCGCGCGTAAGCGTAGGCTGCCAGTGTGCCGAAAATCAGGCTTACGACGGTGACTTCACTGGCAATGACGATGCTATTTTGCAACGCTGAGCGGAAGTTCTTGGCCGTGCGGTCGGTTTCGTTGTCCGGCAGCAAGATGTCTTTGTAATTTTGGAACGTGGGGTGCTGCGGTATCCAATGGGGCGGCGTTTCCAGCAGCTCGGCACGCGGCGAAATGCTGGAAATGAAGAGCCAGGCCAGCGGTGCAAAGATGAAGAACAACGTCACCAGCATAGACGTATATTGGAACGCGCGCCACGTGAGCGATTTTCTACGCATAGCAGCCCTCTTATACATCTTCCGTATGCAAGATGCGGATGTAAACCAGCGCCAGCGCCAGGATGAAGATCGAAACCAGGAACGAAAGGGCCGCGCCACTGCCCAACTTCAGGTAGCGGAAAGTTTCCTCGTAGGTCATGTATGAAATGACCATCGTGCCGTTGACCGGCCCGCCGCGTGTCATGGTGTAGATGATATCGAAGACGCGGAACGCTTCTACCGTGCGCACGACCAGCACCACCAGCAACGAGGGGCGTAACAGCGGCAACGTGATGCACCAAAAGCGTTGCCACATGCCCGCGCCGTCAATGGACGCCGCGTCGTAAATGTCTACCGGCAGCGAGGCCAACGCCGCCGAAATGATCAGCACGACGAAAGGCGTGGTGTGCCAGATGTCGGCGAAGATGACCGCGCCCATCGCCATACGCGGCTCGCCCAGCCAGGTAACCGGCGTGTGGATGAGGCCCAGTTGGAGCAGCATCCCGTTGAGCGCGCCGTAATCGGCGTTGAAAATCCAACGCCACATCGCCGCGTTGACCACCGTCGGCACGGCCCAGGGGATGATGATCGCCACGCGGAAGAACTTCCAGCCGCGCAACCTTTCCGCAATCAAGAGCGCGATGGCGATCCCTAGCACGATCTCCAACCCTACGGAGGCGAAGGTAAAAATGCTCGTGCGCCGCACCGTTTCCCAAAAAAAGTCGTCGGTCAGGTGCTTGACGTAGTTGTCCAAACCGATGTATCTGCCGCGATCCGGACGCGCCAGGTTGGTGTTGGTGAAGCTCAAGTTGAGCGTTTGGATGACGGGCCAGATCACCAGTCCCAGAGTCAGGATCAAGCTGGGCGCAATTAATAAAGTAGCCAGGAGCGTGGTATTGGACTCGATGCTAAGCATCTGCCGGAGGGTACGACGCGGCCTGGTGAGGGTGGAGTTCCTGATCATAAGCCGTCTCGGTTTCGTTAGCTATCGGTGACCGGTATCAAGAGGGGGCAACCGGAGCCGCCCCCTCCACGAACGGAGTATAGAGCCGTTACTCGTAATCCGCTGCGATCTCGCGGACAGTGTCTGCTGCTTCGTCCAACGCTTCTTGCGGTGTGGCGTCGCCATTCAGCGCCTTTTGCAAAGCGACCTGCAAGGCGCGCGAAGCCTCGTTGTAGTACGGAACGCGCGGGCGGGTGAAGACCCACTGCATTTGTTCGGCAAAGACCGGCACGGTCACCGGATTGAGGTCAATCAGTTCTTGGGACTCGTAAGCGTTCATCCAAATCGGCAATTGGTGCGCGGAGAACTCGACCTGGATCGGTTCGCTGGTCAAGTATTCCAAGAAGTTCCAAGCCTCGTCGGCGTTTTCGGTGCCGGAGGCGATGCCGAAGGCCATCGAGCCACTGGACGACGCGCTCTTGCGGTCGGGGTAGACGGATTCGAACACCGGAATAACGCCGATGCCCACGTCACCGACGATCTGCGATTCGTTCTCGTCTTGCGCCAAGTCGTACATATAGAGCCAGTTGGTGGCGAAAGCCGCTTTGCCCTGCGAGAACACCGAGCGCACGTCCTCTTCCAGGTAGGTGAGAGAAGCCGGATTGACCAAGCCCTCGTCCACCATGTGCACCATCCATTGCAACGCTTGAACGCCTTCGGGCTGGTTGAAGGCCGGCTCGCCGTTTTCGTCCAGGAACTCACCGTTGTTGCCGTAAAGGAAGGCCACCCAGTCACACACGGCGGCTTCTGCTTGCGCCCACGACTGCACGAAGGGATATTCGACGATGCCCTTTTCCTTCATCACGCGGGCCTGCTCTTCCAGCTCTTCCCACGTGGTCGGCGGGGCGTCAAAGCCCGCTTCTTCCAGCATACGGGTATTGTAGTAGAAGAATTTCATATCCAGCAACCAGGGCATACCGTAGATCTTGCCGTCAACCGAGGTCAAGTTCCACAGCGAGGGGAAAATGCCGTCGCGCATTTCGTCGGTGATGCGGTCGGAAAGGTCCATCAGCCAACCGGCGTCGGCGAACTCTGGGAACCAGATTTCGTCAATCAGCACCAAGTCAAAGGCTGGCGGGTCGCTGGAAATGGAGGTCACCAGCAGGTCATGCAGAGCATCGTAGGAGACATAGGTCATGTCTACCGTGACGCCCGGGTTGGCTTCCTCGAAACGGGCGACGATCTCGTCCATTTCTTCGGTGGTCATGCCGGCTTGGTCCATCGTGACGACGTGGATCACTTTGCCGTCGTCCCTACCCATCGCGGTGCTGACGGGCAGGATAAACAGGACAACAACGAGCAGAAGATAGAGACTCTTTTTCATGGTGCGTACTCCTCACAGATTGACTTAAAAGATGCTATAGAAAATTGAGCGGTTGGCAGGTATAGGCCCGATGTTTATAGTTGCGATCTTTTCGACGACGAATACACGCTCCTTTCTTTGGGCGCGCGGCGCGCTTTTAGGAAGGCGCTGGTCCTGTAGACTCTCGGATAATCAATTCCGGTTCGACGAAGACGACTTGAGCGTCGCTGGAGCGACCGGCGTCGGTTTGGCTCATGCGGGCAACCAACATCTCGGTGATGAGGTGCGCGATCTCGGTAATGGGCTGGTGTACGGTGGTGAGGCTGGGCGTGGCGAATTCGGCCATCGGCAGCCCGTCGAAGCCGACCACCGAAAGTTGCTCCGGCACGGCTACGCCCCGTGTGTAAGCGGCGCGCAACACGCCGAGCGCCATCAGGTCTTCGGCGGCGAAAATGGCCGTCGGGGGCGGGGCGAGCGAAAGCAGATGCTGACCGGCTTCGTAACCGGCGTGCAACCCTTCTTCGGTCAAATAAACGTAGTGCGCATAGGGGAGGCCCGCCGCTTGCATCATCTCTTCATAAACTTGGCGGCGGACGGTGTAGTCACCGGCCCAGTCCACGCCGCAAAAGGCGATGCGCTCGTGCCCCAGCTCCAGCAGATGCTGCATGGCTTTTTGCGCCCCTTTGCGGTTGTCTGTGCTGACCAGCGACACGCCCGGCAACGGCACGCCCCACGCTGTCATGATCACGTTGGAGCTGTCGAAGATGTTGCGGGCTTGCTCTTTGCTCAAGCCCTTGGGGTCGGCGGCGAGCACCAGCCCGTCGCAAAAGCGCGTTTCGAAAAGGTCGTGCAGCCGCAGCGTTTCGTTGGGGTTGTTGCTGGCCGTGCCGTCAATGGTGGTGTAACCGGCCTGGCGAAAAGTGGCAGAAAGCTCGGTGAGCAGGCGGGCGAGAAATTCGTCAATGCGCCGCACGATGATCCCCACCACGCCGGTGGACTTGCCCTTGAGCGCCCGCGCGACCGGATCGATACGGTAGCCAATTTCCGCCGCCGCGCGCAGCACTTTGTCTATTGTCTCTTGGCTGAGCGTGACCGAGGCGGAATCGTAGTTGAGCACGCGAGAGACGGTGCTTTGGGAAACGCCGGCTTTTTTGGCAACGTCGCGCATGGTGGGCATAAGGGTTTTGTCCCGACAATGCAATCGTATGCATTAGCGCATTTCAATCGCGGCTTGGCGTGCTATGCAATCGTATGCACAGCGTACCACGATTTTCCGGCGTTTGTCAAATGGAATTTTTTGGGCGGCGTTGCCAGAGGGAAAAAGCATCAGGGCCGTGTCCGGCTTGGCAGAGCCGCAGACACAACACCTGATGCCGTTGGAGAGCGCGTTTCTGTTTGTTCCTATCCTTTGACCGCTCCCATCGTTAGGCCGCGAATGAAGTAGCGTTGGAAGAAGATGAAAACGAGCAGGGTGGGCAAACTGGCAATGACGGCCATTGCCCCTTGTACTCCCCACGCCACCGAGTATTGCCCTTTGAGCGTTACCAGCCCCACCATGATCGTGCGTTTGCTGTCGGACTGTGTGAAGATCAGCGGCCACAGAAAATCGTTCCATATCCAGGTAAATTGCAAGGTTGCCAGCACGGCCAGCGCGGGCAAGCTCAACGGCAACATGACGCGCAGCAAAATTTGCCCCTCGTTGGCCCCGTCAATGATCGCCGCTTCGCGCAGCGCAGTGGGAACGGTGGAGAAGAAGTTGCGCATGAGCAGCGTGCAAATGGGGATGCCGAACGCCGTATGCACGATGATCATCGGCCAAAGCGTGTCGTAGAGCTTCACTTCGTTGAAGAGCCGGAAGAGCGGCACCAGCACGATTTGCGGCGGGTAGAACATGCCCGCCACCAGAAAAATGAACAAAAATCGGCTGCCCGGGAAGGGAAGTTTGCTCAGCACGTAGCCCGTCAATACGCCCATGGCAATCGAGGCGAGGGTGGCGGGGATGGTCACTTTGAAGGAATTTTCCATGTAAGTACGGACGTTGCCCGAGTTCCAGGCTTCTGTGTAGTTGTCGAAGCGGATTTGTTCTGGACGCGACCACAGGCCGTGCCGTGAAATTTCCCGATTGTCTTTGAAGGACGTGATCAGCACGCCGAAAACCGGCATCGAGTACACGATCACCAGCGCGGTGAGGATCACATAGAGCAGCACGGTGGAAAACTGCTCAAAGAGCGCGCGCCACCAGCTATTTTCTTGAGCGTCTCGCGTGTCAAAGGTCACTGTTTCAGTCATACATCATCTCCAGCGAGCGCATTTGTGAGAAGAAATATAGGGCGACGATCACCAGCGCGACCAGGAACAACACAACCGAGATCGCGCTGCCGTAGCCCATGTAGTATTTTTGGAAGGACTCGTTGTACATCATCATAGCCAGCGTGTCGGACGAGTGGAACGGCCCCCCCTTGGTCATAATGAACACGATGTCAAAACTTTTGAGCGCATTGATCACGGAAAGCGCGATAACTACGATGGTGGCCGGTCGTAACATGGGCACGATGACATGGCGCAGCGATTGCAGATAGGTGGCGCCGTCTATTTCCGCTGCCTCGGTCAAGTCTTTGGGGACGGCGGTCAGGCCGGCCAGGAAGATCACCATGCCCAGCCCGATCTGTTGCCACGACCACGCGGCGATGATGGAATTCAGAGCAGAATCGGGCCGCGCCAACCACGCGCGCGTGTATTCTTCCAGCCCCATGTGTTCCAGCGACAAATTGAGCAGTCCCCAGCGCGGTTGATAGATCCACAGCCAGATTTGCCCGACGATTGCCAGGGACAAACAGATGGGAAAGTAGAAAAGAGACTTGTAGAGGTTGGCAAAACGCACGCGCTCATGCAACACCAATGCCAGCGCTAACCCTACCGCTGTGGGGACGACGACGGCTACAAGCATCCAAACGATGGTGTTTTCGGTGGCGTTGCGGAAAAGGGGGTAGGTTGTGATCTTCTCGAAATTGGCAAGACCGACGAAATCGTAATCTTTGCTAAAGCCGTTCCAGTTGGTGACACTGAAATAAAACGAGTACAGCAACGGGGCTACGACAATGGCAAGATATAACGAGATCGGCACGATTAGGAAACCGATTGTCCACAGCCACCGCTTTCTTTGCACAGGGCACTCTCCTATCATCGAAGGGTGAAAGAGCACAGGCGGCGGAAGGTCCGTGCTGCCTGTGCTCTAGAACGGCATATCTCAGGCGTGTGAGTCGGACGCTTCGCTTATTTGCCGAAAACGTCTTTGGCTACGTCCTCGGTCTGTTGCAGATAGTCTTCGTATCCGCTCGGATCATACATGAACTGCGCGAACATATCTAAGCCACCCTCGGCCATCGGTGGGGTGGTAGCAAGGTCGTAGTTGAAGGCGAACGTGTCTGCCGCGTTCACGGCGTCCAGCGCCTTTTGCATCACCGGCGTGTAGATGCTCGGGTCAACCTGGGTGTTGGGGGCCAAAGCGCCTTGTCCTTGCGCCCAGGTGGCTTGTGCGTCCAGGTCGGTGATCAAGTAGGCCATCAGCTCTTTGGCGGCGTCCGGATGGTCGGCGTCGGCGCTCATCACCCAGCCGTCCACCGGCCCCAGCGCGGCCACCGGCACGGTGTCGTCAATGACGGGGAAGGGGAACATATCGTAATCTTCGCCCGGCACCAGCTCGACCGTGTTGTCCCAATAGCCGGTGAGCCAAGTGCCCATCAGCGTCATGGCGGCTTCGCCGTTGGAAACGAAATCGCCCGCTTCGGTCCAGTCGTAGGCGTTGGCGTCTTCCACAAAGTAACCGGCGTCGATGAGGTCTTTCCACAGCTCCATAGCGTGTTTCACTTCGGGGTCGGTGTAGGATGCTTCACCGGCCATCAGCTTGGCGCGGTATTCCGGCCCCGCCGTGCGCAGCAGCATGAAGTCAAACCAGAACTGCGCCGGCCAACGGTCACGCGAACCGAGCGCAATCGGTGTGACACCGGAGGCTTTGATCTTCTCGCAAGCGTCGAGGAACTCGTCCCACGTGGTCGGAACTTCGGTCACGCC
>CAZZNC010000130.1:0-6856 GCA_964655405.1 uncultured Anaerolineaceae bacterium
GCACCGCGTTGGAGCAGTTGCAGGGACGTCATGTGACGCTGCATATCCCTTCTTACAACGGGCGCGGGTTGATCCTGGCAAGCGACCATAATTTGCGTCGCACCGCCACCGTCGCGCGCATGATCTACGGAGATGCGCGTCCGCCTGCCGCCCAACCGCTTACCGAATTGGCGTTGATGTCTTTGGAAGCAGGCTGATCAAAAATTAGGCGCAGGGAAAAGTGCCAGCCTTTCCACAAGCAGCGGCAAGCCGGAAATCTCCTGCCAACGTCCCGCGTCTGGCCCCAAGCGCGCTGTGCATACTACGCCCAAATCCATAGCCATCGCCTGGAAAAGATACTCTGACAACGGGGAGTCTGCTTTTGCGATCACCGTGTAGGTGAAAACGTCTTCCGCTCGCGTGGATGTTTCCTCTCGTTCGGGGAAACCGGCGGCCATTTGCTGCAAGGTGGGGCGCTGCACGAGCGCGCGGTCTACCGGCGCGCCCTCGATGTGGGCTATTGCCAACGGCAACCCGTGCACTTCCTCCACCTGAAACACGCCCACTGCTCCGCCGATTACGGCCAACCCGTCCCAGTGTGCCGCAGGTGGATTGTCGCTCAAGCGGAATGTTGCCAATGAGGGGCCGTCGGGGGTGCCCCAGCGCAAAGTGAACGAGTCGGCGCGTATGTGTGGCGCTGATAAGGTGAATTCCCCGCGTGGGCCATGTGTCCGCAAAGGAGGGGATGTTTGGCCTTGTACAAAAAGCATGGGTTGGGCATAGGCGGGAATACGCCAGCGGGTTTCTTCGGTGATGAGCGTAGCATTGAGCATGGGCGGTTGCTCTAGGGCGAGAAGCCATGAACGTCGTTCAGGCTGATGATGCCTTGACGCAGCGCTTGCATAGCGGCCTCGGTGCGTGAAGAGGCGGTCAAGCGTTCGAGCAGATCGATGACCTGCCGATCAACAATCGGGGGGGCCAAATGCAAATGCTTGGCGATCTGGTCATTGCTCAGACCGGCGGCCATGCCGACCAAAACCGTCCGCTCCAACTCACTATAGGGCGTCTCGTCCGCTTCCTGATGCGCGACATATTGTTGTGCCACGCGCTCTGCCACGCCGTGCCCCAGCACCATGTGGCCTTTGAGCACGTCATGCACGGCTTGCACCAACGCAGTTTCCTCGGTTGTCTTCAGGATGTAGCCGTGAGCACCGGCACGAAGCGCGCGCATAATGGCCCGGTCTTCTGTCTGGCCGGTGAGCACCAATACTTTGACGTCCGGCTGTGCTTGGCGGATCTGTGGCAAAACGTCCAATCCGCTGGTGCCGGGCATATCTAAATCCAACAGCAGCACGTCGGGGTGTTGTTCTTGCACCAACGCGAGCGCCTGCGCGCCGTTATTGGCTTCGCCCACCACTTCGATCCCTTCAGTGGTCAGGAACATCGCCAGTGAGCGCCGCAAAATGCGGTGGTCGTCGGCCAGCACCACGCGCAGCGCAGCCGATGGGGGCGATTGCGTTTGTGTGCGGGCGGAGGGGTCTGCCGTGTGAGCGTTTGGGTTCGGCGGCAACTCTATCGCCTGGCCGCTGATCGCTGCCAGCGCCTGGGCCATTTCCCCTGCCGTCTGGAAGCGCGCTGCCGGATGTTTTTCCAGCGCTTTGAGGATGATGCGTTCCAGTTCCGGCGGAATTTCCGGCACGAGTTCGCGGGGCGGTTTGGGGGGCTTTTTGACCTGTTGCAGCAGCAAAATTCCAATATCGTTGGTGTCGAAAGGCAAAACGCCCGTCGCCATCTCGTAAAGTACGATGCCGGTGGAGTAAATGTCCGTGTGATAAGTCAGCGGCTGCCCTTGCGCTTGTTCCGGTGAAAGGTAAGCGGGCGTGCCGATGACGCGCCCGGTTGCTGTCACACGTTTGGACGCTCCCGTGATCGCCAGCCCAAAGTCCATGATCTTGATTTGGCCTGCCGGTGTAATGTAGATATTGGCCGGCTTGATGTCACGGTGAATCAAATGTTGGCGGTGGGCGTAATCCAACGCTTCGCAAATTTGTTGTCCGATTGCGGCAACTTGTTCCGGTGGGGAAGGGATGAAATCGAACAGGGGGCGGCCTTCGATATATTCGACAATCAGGTACGGCTGTTCGTCTTCTCCCACATCATAGATGGACATGATGTTAGGATGGTTGAGTTGGGCGGCGGCTTGGGCTTCTCGTTGGAAGCGTTTGCGTGTTGTTTTGTCCACGTAGGGCAACAGCACTTTGATCGCCACCGTGCGCTGGAGAAGCGTATCTACACCCTGGTAGACGATAGCGGTTGCACCTTCGCCGAGAAGTTTTTGAATTTCGTACCGATTGCCGAGCTTCTGACCGATCATAAGCGTTTCGCCCCACTTTTGCCGCGTGCGAGGGTAGCGCAAGTGTACAAACGCCAGCCCGAATGTGCAACAATCCACATTCTCCGCTTGCATGATGCGCTCTCGTGGCTTGGAATGTGGGAAAGTCCGCGCAAGGTCGGGATGTTCCTTTGGTACAGGTGGGCTATAATGGGCGCATTACGACACGTCATGCACCGCACACTTCAAACGATCTGCACTTGTGGTGAGAAAAGTCCGCCAGTGCACTTGACTGGAGACGGAGATACCGTCATGGCTTCAATTGACCGCGCAAAAGTCGCCCACATCGCCGAGCTTGCCAAGCTGACGCTGAGCGAAGAGGAAACCGAACTTTACACCGAACAACTGACCGCCATTCTGGAATATGCCGAGCGTTTGCAGGCTGTGGATACCGACGCCATTTCTCCCACTGCCTCTGTGTTGCCGCTCCGCAACGTGTGGCGCGATGATGTGGCCCGACCTTCTTTGCCGCGCCAAACTGCGCTTGCCAACACCGCAGAAACCGACGCCGACCAATTCCGCGTTGTGGCCGTGTGGGACGAGTAACCGCCGCCGCAAACTGTTATGATGTCGAAAGGGTAACGTTGTGAGTGCTTCATCTTCTCCTGTGCTGTTGATCATCGAATCGGATGCTTCGCTGTTGTACACGCTGGAACAGCACTTTACCCGATTGGGCTACGGTGTGCTTTCGGCGCGCAACGGACAAGAAGGTTTGCGCTATGCCCAAGACCAGCATCCGCACTTGATTCTATTGGCGCTGCGTTTGGGCGACATTGACGGGCTGGACGTGTTGCGTCATTTGCGGAAGATGCCTCGCACCAGCCGCGCGCCCGTGATCATGTTGGCGAGCCACAACGAGACGATGCTGCGGCACCGCGCGCTGGAAGCTGGCGCGGACGACTTTTTGGAAAAACCGTTGGACTTGGACATTCTCGCCTTGCGCGTGCGCAACGCGCTCCGCCGCACCGGACGCGAAAGCCTGGTCGAACCACGCACCGGCCTTCCCACTGATCCACTGATCCAAGAACAACAAGCTGCCTTCCAACGCCAGCCGGATTGGTATGAGATCGAGCTGACATTGGAGCATTTTGACGTGCTGCGCGACCGTTACGGCGTGGTGGCGGCCAACGAGGCGTTGCGCTTTGCGGGCAAGCTGATCGCGCAGATTGTCACGGAGCAGGGCGGCACGGGGAATTTCGTCGGGCATTACGCCAACAGCGAACGCTTTGTGATTCTCACGCGCGCGCCCAACGGCCCACAATTACGCGATGCGTTGGCGCGCCGTGTTTCTCAAGAGTTGGCCTCGTTTTATTCCTTTGAAGAACGGGCACAGGGCTATGTGTTGGTGGACGGAAGCGGGGGCGGCAGCGTGCGTAAACCGCTGATGACCGCCCGTCTGCGGGTCACCACGTCGGCAGGCTCGGAAATATCCCCGCCGGTAGACAGCAGCGCGGCGTCCGCCGAAGATGGGGACGCCGCCGGTTCGCCTTTCGATTGGTGAACGTGGGGGACTATTCGCCGTCAACCAGCGTGCCAACCGCTTTGCCGAGCACCGCGTCCAACAGGCTGTGGTTGTCCCAGATGTTGAGCACGATCACCGGCAATTTGTGGTCCATGCACAACGTGAGCGCGGTCAAATCCATCACGCGCACCCGATATTCGATGGCTTGGGAATAGCTGATGGCGTCGAACTTGCGTGCGTTGGGGTTCTTCTTGGGGTCTTCGGTGTAAATGCCGTCAACTTGTGTGCCTTTGATCAACACTTCCGCGCCCACCTCCATCGCACGTAAGGCGGCGGCGGTGTCTGTGGTGAAATAGGGATTTCCCGTGCCGCCGGCGATGATCACAACGCGCCCTTTTTGCATGTGGCGCATGGCGCGCAGCCGAATATACGGCTCGGCCACTTGGTTCATGGTCACGGCGGTTTGCACGCGGGTTGGCACGTCTATGCGTTCCAGTGCGTCTTGCAGCGCCAGCCCGTTCATCACGGTTGCCAACATGCCCATGTGGTCGGCGGTTGGTTGGGCCATGCCGTGCTGCACGCCGATGCTGCCCCGCCATAAATTGCCTGCGCCGATCACCAACCCCACTTCCACGCCGAGGTCGTAAATCACCTTGATCTTGGCAGCAATGACGGCGGCTTGGGCGGGGTCAATGCCGCAGCCATGCGGCCCTGCGAGCACTTCCCCGCTGAGTTTGAGCATGATTCGGCTATAACGCGGTTGTTTGTCCGTCATCATCCCTTCGCCTTTGTCTCCCCCCACTACAGTTCACCAGACAAAAAAAGGGGGATTAGGTTATCCCTAATCCCCTGTTCAGCTACCTTAGGCTTCGCTTTCGTCGGCTTCTCCGACTTCAAAGCGCGCGAAGCGTCTCACGGTGATATTTTCGCCGAGTTCGGCGATAGCCTGCGTGATTAGCTCACTGATGGTGACGCTGTCGTCTTTGATGAAGGGTTGCTCATAGAGCACCACATCTTCGTAGAATTTCGCCATGCGCCCTTCGACGATTTTCTCGACGATGTGCTCCGGCTTACCTTCGTCCAAAGCGCGCCGACGTTGCAAGTCACGCTCGGCTTCCAACACCGCCTCGGGGATGTCTTCCCGCTTGGCATATTGGGGGTTGAGATTGGCGATTTGCAGCGCAATGTCGTTGGCGAGCGCGCGGAACTGATCGGTCTTGGCGACAAAATCGGTCTCGCAGTTCAGTTCCAGCAGCACGCCCAGTCGGTTGGTGTGGTGGATGTAGGCATGGATGATGCCTTCATTGGTGGCGCGGCTGGCTTTCTTGGCAGCCTTTGCCAAACCCTTTTCCTTGAGGAACTCGGCGGCTTTGTCCATATCGCCGTCGAACTGTGTCAAGGCGTTCTTGCAATCGAGCGGGCCAGCACCTGTGCGCGTCCGCAGCTCTTTGACCATTTGGGCCGTGATCGTCATCGGCTACTTTTCCTCGCTCTCTTCCTTGCTTTCGGATTCGCTTGCTTTTGTTTCGTCGGCGTTCTCGGCGGGGGGTTCTTCTTCGGCAAAGTCCAGCTCACCGCTGCGCAACTTGGCGAGCGTCGCTTCGCCGAGATAGGCTTCGTCGGTGTCGAGTTCGGCCAACGCTTCTTCAAAATTTACGTCTTCGGCCACTGCTTCGCCATCGTCGGCGCGCGCTTTGCGCAACGCGATCCCTTCGAGCACGGCGTCCGCCATGACGCCGGTCAACAGCTTGATCGCACGAATGGCGTCGTCGTTGGCTGGCAAAATGAAGTCGATCATATCTGGATCGCAGTTCGTATCCACCAGCGCAATCACCGGAATGTTCAGGATGTTGGCTTCATGGACGGCGGTATCTTCGCGCCGCGTGTCCACGATGTAGATCAAGTCCGGCAGGCGCGTCATAGTGAGCAGGCCGCCGAAACGTAGCTGCATCTTGGCAAGTTTGCGGTCCATCAACAAACGTTCTTTTTTGGTCAGGCGCTCGAAATGCCCTTCTTCGCGTTGACGTTCCAGCAGCTTCAACGTTTCCAGCCGGTCGCGCATGGTGCGCCAATTGGTCAGCGTGCCGCCCAGCCAACGTTGGTTGACATAGGGCATACCGCAGCGCATGGCTGCGGTGGCGATGGTTTCTTGGGCTTGGCGCTTGGTGCCTACGAAAAGCATCGAGCCACCGTTGGCGACCGTGTCTCGCACCACGTTGTAAATCTGGTCGAGAAAGACGATGGTTTGTTGCAGATCAATGATATGGATGCCGTTGCGCTCGGTGAAGATGTACGGCTTCATCTTGGGGTTCCACTTGCGGGCACGGTGGCCGAAGTGAACGCCTGCTTCGAGCAGCGCTTTCATCGAAACTACGGGCATGATAAAGTGTCCTCCTGATCGTGTGTTTTGACGTCCACACCGTTCATCCTTCGCCATAATCCGGCAGCGCCGGACAACACAAGCGAAGTCCCGATGTGTGTTGATTCATGCGAGCGTCGGTTGTGGGACACGCCGACGGCCTCGGCGCAGCATTGTAGCATAAGCCCCCTCGCCCAACAAGGGCACGCAAGCAAGGGTAGTGTGTCCTTGGCGGTTGAAATTCACATGACGGCACTCTGTTCAGAATGGCACACAGCCTCAAGCATTTGGCAAGTCACCCAATGCCGTTCCGCATATTTCAACCGTTAAAGAGGTACTACTGCGCTACGCCGGAAAACCGCAGCCAGTCAGCAAAACACCTCTGCGTGCCTTTGACATCTTCCAAACCCCAAAAAGCTCTTTGCGCTATACTTGGGAGGATTGTATTTATTGAATACTACCGTGCAGGAGCACAAGCCATGCGAGACTTTGTGTCCGAACGTATAAAAACCGTTCCCCCTTCCGGCATTCGTAAATTTTTTGACATCAGCGCCACAATGGAAGATGTGATCTCGTTGGGCATTGGCGAACCGGATTTCGTCACCCCTTCCGTGATCTTGCGTGCGGGCATTCGTTCGTTGGAAGAAGGACAAACGCATTACAC
>CAZZNC010000131.1:0-6838 GCA_964655405.1 uncultured Anaerolineaceae bacterium
AGAGGGCTTCTTCGCGCATCTTGTTCTGTTCGAGCGCCTCGTCGGTCAGCGCGTCAATCAGCGCCGAAAGCGCCACGTCTGTGCCAACGTAGTTGCCCGCGTAGCCGTAGAAATGCTCCAAGATCGGGTCGCTGTTGGGCGGAGCCAGCGAGAGGATCGCTTGGTCGGTCACGGTGACGCCGACTTCGGCCTGCACCGGCTCACCGTGCGCGTCGGTGGTTTGCACGTCCAACGTCACGGTTTCCCCGGGCTGTGCATGGAGCGCGGAAGGCGTCACCAACACCTGCAAGGTCTGTTCCACCGGCTCGACGGATAGCGCAATTTCGCCGGTACGGTAAGCGGGGTTGGGGTTTTCCTCGTCCACGCCCTTCACCAGCACCACCGAAAGGTAGACGGTGGGCACATGCTCGTCCGTGATCGGCAGTTTGTAAAGCAGCGACGAACCTTCAACACGCAGCACCTCCACGTGCATCAGGCTTTCGCGCTCCACCGTCACCAGCGCGTAGCTCGTGCCGCTGAAGGGCACAGGGATCAGCACTTCGGCAGTGTCGCCGGACTGGTAGCTGTCCTTGTCCGCGATCAAGTCCACCGTGTCGCTGGGGCGACCCCACCAAACCGGCGTGTTGCCCATCACCCACAGTTGAATCGCGCTGACGTTGAGCCGCTCGCGCAAGTCGCGGGACTGGGCGCGCACACGGTAGATGCCCGCGCGCGACGGGGTGAAGGTGTATTGCGCCGTGCCGTCTGCGCCGGTGAGCACCTCGCCCGTTTCGACCTCGATCTCGCGTCGTTTCCAGTCGTAGCGCCCGAACTGCCCTTCGACTGGCACACGCTCCCAGCGAATTTCCACCACCGAGACGGCAATCTTTTGCTCAGCCAGCGGCTCACTTTGCGGCGTGACAGCGATCAGGTCAACGGTCATCGGCTTTTCGGCCTGGCCGAAGTAGCGTTCGGTGCGCAACCCGACGTAAACGTCGGCGGGGTGCGCCATGACAGTCGTGCGCCCGCTAATCGGCGAGCCGCTTTCGTCGAAAACCGTGCCCTCAACCGTGATCTGCATCGGGCGGATGCTAGGCGCTTGCACGGCGTCCAGGGTGGCGATCACCTTGCCTTCGGCGTCGGTGCGTTCCGCGCCGTTCCCCAAGTACGCGCGGGAAAAGTAGTCCTGTTCGTTGTCCACAAAGGTATAACGGCCCGGGCCAGTGTAGTTAAACCAGGCCACATCGCCCCATGCCGACCAATCCATAGGCGCATCGTCCACCGCGCCGCCGAAATAGTAGGTGGCCGCCAACACCGCGCGCAATGGGTCACCTTGCGTCATGTCGTCGCGTTCCGGCGTCACTTCCACCTTGTATTCCGGCACACGGAACTCGGCGATCTGGAACGAGAGCGCGCCGTAATAGTCGCGGTAGGAAACGTAGATTTGCCCATAACCAATAGCCGCGTCGTCGGCCAGCTCGATCTTTCCGTCGAACGTGCCGAACTCGGTCAGCGGCAAGTCGTCGGCCAGCAGCGGCTGCCCGGTTGCGTCTTCGACCGTCACGTGCACGGTCGCCGTATCCGGCACGACATAGGTAGTGTCGTGCTTGTCACGCAACACGCCCCGAAAATAGAGCGTTTCGCCCGGGCGATAGATCGGGCGGTCGGTGTAAAGGTAAACGCTCGCGGTGGACGGCTCGCCCCCGCTCCAAGAAGTCCAGACCCCGAAGACGCCTTCGCCTTCCACCACAGCGTAGACCGAGTCGCGGTTGGCTGCGTTCAATGGCTGACGCACGATGCCATTGGCGTCGGTGCGCGCTTGAGCCAGCAGCGCAGCGTTGTCGGAGCTGTAGAGGTGCACTTCAGCGTCGCCCACCGGCGCGGCGCTTTGCAGATCAGAAACCCACAACAGCACTTCGTCCGGCGCGCGCTTGAAGCTCACGTTGGCCGTCACCACGCCCAGCGCCATGTAGTTCTGATTGGGGTAATCCTTGTCGGTGTTGTCGGTCATCTGCACAATGTAGATGCCGGAAGGCAATTGGCCGCCGTCTTCCGATGCAAGCCACACCTGCACCAAGCCGCGCGTATCTTCGGCGTGCAACGTTTGTTCCCAACGGCGCACAGCCTCGGCCTTAGCCAAAAGGGCGTCCATGTCCTCGCCCCAGGGCAATCCATATAACACCTTGGAGTACAGCTCCGGCCCGAGCCGATAGAGCGTCAATGAGACGGTCGGCGTACCTTGCACCACCAGCGGAATAGCCGTGTTGGGCCGCGCGGCGTTGGTGAGCGACAGTTGCCCGCTGGTGGGCATCCACGCATAAGGCTCGACCTCGCCGGTGGTGAAGGAAAAGGTATAGTCGGTTTCGATAGCGTTGCCGTAAACGTCCTCCGCGCCACGTTTGAAGCGGATCACGTATTCGGTTTTCGGCTGGGTAGCAAAGTCCATATAGAAATGTTGCGCCGAGGCCACCGGTTGCCACTGCACGCCTTCCGGACTGACGATCTCGGCTTTGTCGCGGAACGTTTCCGGATTCATGGGGGACTTGAAAACGATGGAAACGCCACTCCCCGGGGGAACGTTGCGTTCGCCATGAGACGGGGTCGTTTCTTGGATGCCCGGGCGAGACACGGTAACGAAGGTATAGCCCAACCCTTCTTGCAGCTTGCCCGCACCGCCAGCGCTGTGCGCCGTATCCGCGAGCGTGAGCATGTAGACGCTTTCGATGAGCAACTGGCCGGACGGCGTGAAGGTGAGCACCGTTCCGTCTTCCGACCATGCGAACGTGCCCGCCACCGGCTCGCCGCCATACAGCAATGCAAAGGCCGCTTCGGTACTGGCTTTGTCCATCGGCTGGCTAAAGTGGATTTTAATCTGGGCGTCCAATGGCACTTCGCTCGCCAACTGGGTCGGATATACGCTCAGGATTTCCGGCGCCAGTGTGCGAAAGCTCCACGTATAGGGTTCGTCCAACGTCGCGCCGAGCGGGTCGCTGAGGCCTGCTTGCACGGTGACCGTGTACGTTGTGCCCCCCGCCAACGGTTTGGCGGGCGTAAATTGGTAGATGCTGGTGTTGACCCATTCGCCCGCGCCTTCAATCGCGGGTTCGAAGGTGAGCGGGTCGGGGAGCTGGTCAAGCTGCGCGGTGGAAAGAAGCGGCACGACCGGACGATTGAACGCCACCGTGATCGTGACATCGGCGACCACGCCCTCGGCGTCCGGCGCAGGAATGACGGTGCTCACCTCCAAGCGCCCGACGGTCTGCACAAAGAACTTGTACGGCTCTTCCAACGCCAACCCATTGAGCGCGGTAGCCGAGGTGCCCAACGTGATGTCGTAGCGATTCGCACGCCGCCAACCACCTTCCGGCAACACCTGCACGCTGCGCCCGTCTTCGCTCCAGGTGAAAAGCAACGTTGCTTCCGAGAGCATTTGCCAGGCATCTTCCACGCTGGCACGGTTCATAGGCTGGTCAAAGGTCACGGTCACGGGCTGGTCGAGCGCGACTTCCTCGCCCGGGTAGGGGTACACTTCTATCACATGCGGCGGCAACGCCTGCGCGCCTTCCTGAGCGGAAGCATAGCCCGCCCAACTCAACAGCAGCGCGCCGAACACCGCTCCCGCCGTCGAAACGACAAGTAACAGTCTACGAGATTGCACGGCCATAGCTCCTTTTTTGCTAACTCGAATGCACAAATAGCGTTTCTGCATTCATAAGACGGTGTGGAGACGGAAAGAGTTCCATGCGGCGGAGTGCAACGGAAGGGGTAATGAGAAACAAAGAGAGGATCGGATCGCCGCGAACGCCAGCCGTTCGGGCAAGCCGTGATAGTTATCGTATGTAGCGAGCAAGCCAACGCTGCGCGATGTGGCCGTTATGCGCGCGCGGGCAAAGGCCAACTTTCCGCCTGGTCGAGCACCTGTGTCACCGTCCAACAGGCGTGCGCCGCGCGTTCAATGGTCGGTGATTGCAACGCCGCGAGCGTGTCCGAACGCTGCCGCCAATGCGGGATGAGACCGCTCACACGGTCGTAGCCCATCAGCGCCACCGCGTGCAGATCATGGTCTCGCAAGCGCGCCAACTCGTCCAGCGTCACCAAGCGTTTGCCCATCAACCCGAGATCGGGACGCGCGTCCGCGACACGCTCCATGACGCGCACGGCGAGCGGGTCGGGCGCATACATCGCGTAAGGGCTGATGCCATGTTGCGTGACCCAGCACAGTTCCCCCGCGCCAACGTTGCTCACCACCACCCACAGTGCATCGCCCCACTCTTCGTGATATTCGTGGGCGAGCGCTTCGGCGCCCGTGCTGACCGCGGTGGCGCTGCCTGTGAAGGCCAACACAACCTCGGTGGAAGTCAGCGGACGGGCGTGCAATGCACGCGCCAGCCCCAACAACGCCGCCACGCCGGAGGCATTGCAGATCGCCCCATTGACGGGTTTTCCCAACTCGTCCAGCACAGCCAGCGCTGCGCTGCCGAAAGACCCTCCAGCGATCAGGGTGCGCAGTGTGCGCCAGCGCTGGGCGGATTTGCCCGCCAACATGGTCAACACGCCGCCGACCAACGCCAACAGCGTCAGCGCGCCGAGGGTTTGGGGCAAATGATTCACGAGATGGCGATTGGCCGTCAGACGGTGCTGGCCGGAGTCCATGTGCGCCAGAAAAACCACGCGCCGCGTGCGTCTGCTGCGCGGGGGAATGCGCACGATCACGTTTTGGGACGTGCCGCGCGGCAAGAACGCTTCCCAGGCCACCGGACGCGACAAAAAGACATCCCGACTGGCGACGCTCAGCCCGACGGAAAGCGCACCGCCCAAAAGTTGCGCCCAACGCGCATGGCGTCGCCCCAGCAGCAAACTTGCGCCGACGGCCACCGCCAGCGGAGCAATGCGCGTGCTCATCGCCGAGATGCTGCGGAAGGGTTGGTTGCGCATGTGCCAATCTTCAGCCAGCGGGCGCAACTGCTCGGCGATGTAAGCGGCAGCCTGGCGCTCGGCGGCGCTGGTGGGGGGACGTGGGCCGATTGCTTCGCTGAGTGTGCGCACGTCGGACAACAAATGCGCCGCGTCAAGCGCGTTCGGGACATTGCGGTCGAGCGCGATAGGACTGTCGGTCATGGTCTCCTCATCCATTGGATCGCACGTTGTCGTTGTGCCCTTAGTATGCCGCAGATGAAGCAAATGTGCATCCGACGAACGGGAACGCGGAAACGGGGCGACCTTGCGCCGCGCGAAAAGCTGCGCGGCACGTCACCCGCCGACACGCCACGTTGCGGCGGTCGGCGACCTCGCGCGCGCCACCGATACCCAGTGGACGCGCGTCCCGATGGGGCGTTGGCGTTTCGGAACGCGAAAAGCTAAAACTGTAGCAAGTGTCCGGATAATCATGAGGGAAAAAACGATGCGGTCTCGCTGGTTACGTGGGTTCGTACTGAGTGTATTGGTGTTGGGAGCGTTGGGAACAGCGCTCGCGCCTGTGGCTGCGCAAGACGGCCCGCAGGGTCAGGACACATTGGCGTTGTTGGAAAGCACCATTGTTCCGCAACGGGACGTGATCGCGTTGGCGCGACGGCTCAAGGGGGTAACGGACATCCCTGCGCCGCCCACGCGCGCACCAGAACTACACGTCGGCGATGTGGTGAGCTTCTGGGCCGAAAATTTGTCCGAGGATTACGCTTTTCAACTGGACGCCGAGTTGGCTTACGCCACGCCACACGTGTATATGTTCGTCGAGGTGGGCCAGGATGTAGACATTGACGCACTGGCACGCTCGGCGGAACATTTCGAACGGCAAATTTTGCCTAAAATTCACGAAGTCTTCGGCCAAGAATGGTATCCTGGGATTGATGGTGACCCCCATCTTTACGTGCTGCACGCGACACGTTTGGGGAACTGGGTAGCGGGTTATTACGACAGCACCAGCGAGTACCCGCGTGAGGTCACCGAGCGTTCCAACCAGCACGAAATGTTCTTCATCAACCTGGACACCATCGGGTACGCCGTCGGTTCGGCCTACTACGAAAGCGTGTTGGCGCACGAGTTCCAGCACATGGTGCATTGGGCGGTTGACCTGAACGAGGACAGTTGGCTCAACGAAGGGCTTTCGGAACTGGCAACGCTGCTCACCGGCTATGGGCCGAGCAACTTTACGGTGGATTTCTTGCAAGCGCCGGATATTCAGCTCAACACCTGGCCGGAGGACGATGCTTTGCGTTCGCCGCATTACGGTTCGGGCTTCCTTTTCGTGGCGTATCTGTACGAACGGTATGGGGAAACAGCCACCACAACGCTCGTGCAGCAAGAGGCCAACGGCATGGAAAGCGTTGAGGCGACGTTGGAAGCCATCGGCGCGAAAGATCCCGGTACCGGCGAGCCGGTGAGCGCCGAAGATCTTTTCGCGGACTGGCTGGTGACCAATCTGCTGATGGATACGAGCGTGGGAGACGGACGTTACAGCTACACCGTTGAGGGGATGCAAGGGTTGCCACACGCCGCACTAACGCACACACTCGACGTGGGCACGCCGCTCCAAGCTGCCGCGCCACAATGGGGCGCGCACTACATCCAGATCGCAGGTGGGCCACAGCCGCGCACGTTGCAGTTGACATTCCAGGGGCAACCGACCGTCTCGATTGTGCCCGCCCAGGCGCACAGTGGCCGCTTTATGTTGTGGTCCAACCGCACCGACGAAAGCGATCCGCGTGTGACGCGCGCCTTCGATTTGCGCGATGTGAGCAGCGCCACGCTCAATTACTGGCTGTGGTATCACATCGAGGATTTGTGGGATTACGGCTATGTGATGGTTTCCACCGATGGCGGCGAAACATGGGCAAAAAGCCTTGACTGGAGCATGGATGAA
>CAZZNC010000132.1:0-1615 GCA_964655405.1 uncultured Anaerolineaceae bacterium
AACCTCGACCGCTACGTGGCGATCAAAGTGCTGCATCCCGTCTTCAAAGAAGACCCGCATTTTTTGGAACGCTTCAAACGCGAAGCGCAAATCGTCGCCAAGCTGGAACATCCGAACATCGTCCCCATCTACGATTATGCCGGACACCAGGGGCATCCCTACTTGGTGATGAAACTCATTGACGGGGAAACGCTCAAAACACGCATGAGGCGCGCGCCGCTGACGCTGGCCGAAACGCTGCATATTCTGGGCGCGGTGGCAGAAGGCTTGACCTTTGCTCATGAACACGGTGTGTTACACCGCGACATCAAGCCTTCCAATATCATGCTCGCCGACAATGACATGCCCTACATCACGGACTTTGGACTAGCGCGCATCGCCCAAGTGGGTGAGTCCACGCTCAGCCAGGATATGCTGCTGGGCACGCCGCAATACATCTCGCCGGAGCAGGCGCGCGGAGATCAGATGCTCACGGCAGCAACCGACGTTTACTCGCTGGGCGTGATGCTCTACGAGATCATCGTGGGACAAGTGCCCTTCAACGCCGACACGCCCTACGCTATCGTGCACGCGCACATTTATATGCCACTGCCGCGCCCGTCCCACGTCAATCCCGATGTGCCGCCCCAGGTGGAAGCGGTGCTTTTGCGTGCATTGACCAAAGAGCCGGAAGATCGCTATCAGTCCGCCGTAGAGATGATGGACGCATTTCGGCAGGCCGTGACCGAAACCGGCATGGGAGAACTCAGCGCTGCTGTGCATCGCCGCACACAGCCGCTCCCTTCGCCAACCGCCTCCACCATTCCGCCAGATGCCACCCCACCAAGCCCAAACGCAGCTCCCCCCACACCGATCCTGAACACGCCACAGCCTGCTCCCATGCCTACAAGCACCATCGCGCAGCGTCGGCGTGCCAATTTGTGGGTGTTGGGCGGCTTTGGGATGTTGCTTTTGACGTGTTTGGCGAGCTTGTTCGTGATAGCCAGCGCGGTTTCCGATCCCAAGCTGCGCCCTTGGGACATGGGCAAAAATCAGGGACAATCCCCTCATGCCATCGTTACGACACCGCCCGCCACCTCTGCCGCCTTGCCGGAGCTGTCACTTGACGAAGCACTTGCACAAGTTGAAGCCAACCCCGACGAACCGCAGCCCTATGTGCAGTTGGCGTTGGCATACACGCAAAATGGCAACATGGATCAGGCATTGGAGACATTGGCCTATGCACGGGACACGCTGGACGTGCCCCCTGCCTATTTGACCGCCACCGCGCGCACACTCGCTCAAACCGATCACGACGAGTTGGCCTACTGGTTGTATCTGGAAGCCATTTCGGCAGAAGACAGCACGCCCGCTGTGCGCGACGAGGCCGGACGCTATTTGTTTGCCCATACCGCCAAGTCCCCGCAACAGTCCCGCTTGATCAGTTCACGCTATTTGGTGCGCCGTTCACCGTCTGTGCCTGTGTATGTCTTCAATGCGCTGGCGCTGCTGTTGCAAAACCGCCCGCTTTCCACGCGCCAGGTCGGTGAGCAGCTCGCCAAAGCCGAGGCACTTGGCGGAAAAGATTGGGCGGAATATCACTTGGTACATGGGTTGTACGTGCGTAGAATAGGCC
>CAZZNC010000132.1:1625-6837 GCA_964655405.1 uncultured Anaerolineaceae bacterium
CAACAAGCAACAGCCGAAGCCGAATGGCAGGAAGTACTGGAGATGGAAGCGGCGCCGCCCTGGACGATAGAAGCCGCTCAGCGGCTGCTGGAACATCCCACGTCTGCCCCGGCTCCGAGCACGCCTTGAGGGCCGTTCGGCCATCGGAACACAACTCGAGCACACGCAAAGGAGACAAAACGTCTATGCGTACCCCAATCATTGCCGGCAACTGGAAAATGCACAAAACCCCTGCCGAAGCTGTTGCCTTTGTCAACGCGATCAAAGGAAAACTGGCGGCGCTGACGGCGGTTGAGCGCGTCGTATGTCCGCCGTATGTGGCACTGCCGGGCGTGTCAGCGGCGTTGCAAGGCACGGATATTGCCGTTGGCGCTCAGGATCTACACTGGGAAGAAAGCGGCGCTTTCACCAGCCAGATTTCCGCCCCGATGTTGGTGGATCTGGTCAAGTACGTGATCGTGGGCCACTCCGAAACGCGCCAGTATCAGGGCGTGACCAACGAAATGGTCAATCGCAAAGCCAAAGCCGCCTTGCAATATGGGCTGCACCCCATCATCGCGGTGGGCGAAAGCTTGGAGATCAACGAGGCGGGCGAAACGCAGAGTTTCGTGGAGCGCCAAATCCGCGCGGCCTTCGAGGGCATCCCCGCCGAGGATTTGAGCCGCATTGTGGTTGCCTACGAGCCGATTTGGGCCATCGGCACAGGCCGCAGCGCCAGCGGTGAGCAAGCCAATGCCATCATCGGGGGCATCCGCGCCATTCTCGCGGAGCTTTATGGAGCAGAGCACGCCGAGGCCATGCGCATCCAGTACGGCGGCAGTGTCAAGCCTACCAACATGATCGAGTTCATGAGCCAGCCGCACATTGACGGGGCACTCGTCGGCGGAGCATCGCTCAAGGAAGATGCGTTTGTTGAACTGGTACGCCTTGCCATTCAGGCAAAGGGATTGGGCTAACCTGCAACCATGAACGCCGGCGACCTTTCCCCCTGGCTCAGCTTGGCCGTTGTGCTCGTGCCGCTGCTTTACGCGGAAAAATGGGTGCATCGGCATCTGTACGGCATCGGTTGGCTGCTGACCGACGATACGCGCAGCGCCACCATGCTGTACTATATACTGCTTTCGCCGGGGGTCTTTTTGCACGAATTCGCGCAATGGTTGGTCGCCGGCGCGTTGCGCATCCCGACCAAGAAGGTCCGTGTTTGGCCCGAACCGCAAAAGGATGGCACGCTGCGTTTGGATTTCGTCCAGTTGAACAAGTCCGGCCCCATTGGTGCGGCCATCATCGGAGCTGCGCCAATGGTGGTGGGCATTGCGGTCGTATGGTTGATCAGCAACTATGTGCTGAACCTGGACGAGCTGCTGAGCGCTTTGCACGCCAGCGACATCACGGCTATCGGCCAAGCCTTGCACCGTTTGGGCAGCACACCGGACTTTTACCTGTGGCTCTATGTGCTTTTTGCCATCAGCAACGCCATGTGGCCGACACCCGCCGACCGGCAGGGGTGGCCGCTGCTGTTCGGTATTCTGGCGGCAACGGTGGCTTTCCTGGTCGCCATTGGCACCGGTGACGCGCTGCTAAGAACATATCGCCAATCGGTCGTGCCGGTGCTGGAACACGTGACAGCGGTGGTCGGCATGGTGTGGATTGTCGAGCTGCCGTCCATGTTCATATTGAGCATCAGCGAAAAGCTGCTCGAACGTTCGACCGAACGGTACTTCACCTATCGTCAGCCGACCAAGCCGCGCAGAAGATCGCCCGGCTCTCCCGAGCCGTTGCCGGACGGCACGCCCAAGCCTTCGATTTACAATATGGAACTGCCCGTGCCTTCCCCTTCCACGCGCAGCGCCCGCCCCAAGCGCTAAACGCACGTCCGGCCCTTCTGTGCGCAACAGAAGAGCCGGAACACAGCCGAGTTCGGCAGCGTGTACACGCCGCGACGGTTACTCGTCGGCGGGGCGCAAATTGTCTATCCAGATCGTGCCCTGCTGTGCACTTTCCCAGTTTCCTACGTCAAAAGCAACCCACACCACATCAGCCGGATTGAGCGTGGCGACCCCTTCGTCACCCCACCAGTCTGCCCGCTCGAAGGCGTCCCAGGGCACAAAGACATGCGTCCACTCTGTGCCGGAGGTGCGCAGCTCGTAGTCAAAAGGCGTCGCCTCGTCGATGTCAGCTTCGGGGTGTTGCGGGTCGCGCACGCCCACCGAAAGCAAGGCCGACAACCCTGCTTGGTCAGCGCGCCAGTCAAAGCTAAAACCGTCTGTTGTGGCCCATGTGGGGTCGGGGGACATATCCAAACCCCAACCGGCGCCTTGTTCCACCGGAAGGTCAAAACTCAGCATCAAGGCATAGTCGCTATCGTAGCCCGGGGAAAAAATTTCCCACGTCAACGTACCGTCGTCCACATAATCCCACACGTAATCTTCCGGCAGCGGAATTTCAAAATCTCCAAATTGCGTCAAGAGCGGCCCTTCGTCCGTGAAATATTCGGACGCATCGGCGCTTGGTTCTTGTTCCTCAACTTCCCCATCCTCGACAGCCGTCACGGAAACTTCCAGTGGTTCACCGAGCGTGTAGCTGCGAATAGCCGCGTCCACGAACTGCACGAAAAGCGGCGCAACCGTTTGGTTGGCGAGCGTGTTGGGGTGGGCGTCCCACTCGTCGCCACGATATTCGGCGCGCAAATAGCCGTCCTCGTCCGCCAGGGCGTTGAAGAAATCGAACACAAACACGTTGGGGTGTCCGTCCAAATACGCATCCGAGGTCAAATACTGTGCCCAGCGACGCGCACGCGCGGCGTTTTCCGGTGAGGTGGCGTTGGGCACGAGTGGTGGCGGCGTGAAAGGGATGAAAATCTTGTCGGGGTAGCGATCCATCACATCGCGGATAGTCTGGTAGTAGCGTTGATAGTCCTGCAATTGTTCCTCGTCGGCAATATCCGAGGTGGGAAAGCAGCTTTTGAAAATGATCACGTTGTATTGCAACATGCGGCTAAGCGTGTTGGACGGTGGATCGGTCACCGGCTGTTGGAAAATGGCATACCAACCGTCTGGATCGGTGTTGTCGTCGGGCACGTCCCAATTGATCCCCAAATAATTGCCCTGCGGATCGCGCAAGCCCTCGTCGTTATAGCCGTAATCCCAAAAGTCGTAACCCAGTTGGGTTAAGGATTCGCGCACGCCGCCTTCGTCGATCAAGCCCAGGCCGGTCGAATGGTGCATAAAGATAATGCTGATGCGCCCATCTTGTTGTGCAGCGGCGTGTGGAACGCTCCAAAGCGCCCCCAACACGCTGCTGAGCACCAACGCCCCGCCTAGCAACCAGCGCCCCCAAAGGTTCGTCCTCATCGTGGCCTCCTCAATTTATGCCAGTATGCAATCTCACAGTATCACGGTTTGCGCTCCTGGTGGTGTAAAAAAGTCGTATGCTCCTGAAAACGCCTCGTGCCACATTCCGGCGGGTGGTTGCGCTGAGCGTTCCGGCGGTTTCGTCGGAATGCTTGACAAGGCCCATTGCTTGCGTATATAGTGGGATCGAAACGTTTGCGCAAACGTTTCGATAGAAAGCGCATTTTTCCAAAACAGCATGGATCGGAGCGAGACGGTGGCGACCATTCGGGATGTTGCCCGTGCGGCGAGCGTCTCCACTTCCACCGTGTCCCACGTGATCAACGGGACGCGCTATGTCAGCCCAGAAACGCGCCAGCGCGTGCTCCAGGCTATGTCGGAGCTGAACTATAGCCCCAACCGCTTGGCACGCAGCTTGCGCAACAACCGCACGCTGACGCTGGGCGTGCTTTTGCCCAACAGCGCCAACCCCTTCTTTGCCGAAGTGTTGTTAGGCATCGAAAACGTGTGCTTCGAGCGCGGTTACAACATCATCATGGGCAACGCCAGCGACGACCCACAACGCGAACTGGAATACCTCCAAGTGTGGCTTTCCCGTCAGGTAGACGGCATTTTGCTCATTTCCACCGGCGCGTACAACGACTCGCTGACCCTATTGGCTTCTCACGAAACGCCTGTGGTGATGGTAGACCGCACGGCAGGCATCCCCACCATGGACGAAATCCTGACCGCCAACAAGCAAGGTGGCCTGCTGGCAACCCGCTATTTGTTGGAGCGCGGCCATCGTCGCATCGGCTGCATCACCGGCCCTTCGTACCTCACGCCCAGTGCCGAACGGGTGGAAGGTTACGCCGAAGCGCTGCGAGCGGCAGGCGTGCCGTTGAACGAGGCGCTGATCGTGACCGGAGATTTTCTGCACGCCAGCGGCTATCGAGCGTGCCAGCACATGCTAGGCTTGGCCGACCCGCCTACGGCCATTTTTGCGTGTAACGACCTGATGGCAGTGGGAGCGCTTTGTGCGGTGCATGAAGCGGGCTTGCACGTGCCGGACGACGTTTCGGTGATCGGCTATGACGATATTCCACTGGCTTCCTACACCGTGCCGCGCCTGACCACCATCGCCCAGCCTGCACGCGAGATCGGCCAGTTGGCCGCCGAACGCTTGATCGCACGTTTGCAGCAAGCCACCGCCGCACCCGCGCACCAACAGTTGCCCGTGCGTTTGGTGGAGCGGGACTCGTGTCGGACATTGACCACGTCAACGTAGGTTTTTTCGAGAGCGGGCCATGAAAAAAATAGGGGTGCTCAATCAACCGCTATCGCGCGTCATTGCCGGACTGGGACACATGAACACCCTGGTCGTAGCCGACGCGGGCTTGCCGATCCCTGCCAGCACCGAGCGCATTGACCTGGCCGTCAGCGCGGGCATTCCGGCGTTCCTGGACGTGCTGCGCGCGGTGCTGGGTGAGATGGAGGTGCAAGGCGCGATTGTGGCCCAAGAAATGCTCGAACACAGCCCACAGATATACGAGGCACTGCGCGATCTGCTCGGCGACGTGCCGATCCAAACCGTGCCGCACGAGCTGCTCAAGGCTCGCACCGCCGACGCGCGTGCCGTGGTGCGCACCGGTGAATTTACGCCGTATGCTAACGTGATTTTGATCGCAGGAGTGGTATTTTGATTGCCGAAAAATTACTGCCGCGTTCGACCGACTGGCGCGCTTTCATCCAGAAGTACGGCATTTTGCTTTCGCTGGTATTGCTAAGCGCGGTATTGACGTTAAAAACCGACCGCTTTTTGACCGTAGACAACCTGACCAACGTGCTGCGCCAGTCTGCCATCAACGGCATCATCTCGGTTG
>CAZZNC010000133.1:0-6774 GCA_964655405.1 uncultured Anaerolineaceae bacterium
AATTGACGTGGTCGACCCAGGGTTCGGCATCCGCAAGAAAGAACCCAGCAAAGTCTTTACACCTTTCCAACGCGCGCGGCAACCGCAGATCATCGCCGAATTTGGCTACGGACTGAGCTTATATTTGGTGAAAATGGAGATCGAGGCAATGGGCGGCGGCATCTGGTTTTCCAGCGAGGAAGGCGTCGGCAGCACCTTCAGCTTCAAGTTGCCTTTGTGGAAAAAAACGTCTTCGCTCTAGCGCACCCCGTCAGGAGTGAAAGTGTGAGCAGCCAAGCAAGCACGACACAAGATCGATGGGTTCAACCGTTCGGCAGCGTGTATCTGGGGTTGGATGCGTCGGGCACGGTACAGCGGATGCTGGGCACGCTGCGGCAATTTTCCGCGGCCACTGCCCCACTGAGCGGGTTGACATGGGAAGATGTGGTGATGCGCTTTGCGCACGAGGACGCACGCGCAGGTTTAATGCATGTGTGGCGAGCGGTCGTCGAACAGCGCGTCCCTCCGAAGTATTGGCCGACTTATGTGCCTTTCCGCCCGGGCGTCATCGCGCGTTTGCGTGAAGTCTCCGGCGATCCAACCGTGCGCTACGCAGCACATCTTTCTCCGACGGTGCATTGCGAACTGGATACGTTGCTCGGCTCGCATATGTTGGAAGCCATGCAACGTTTGGTACAGGTTGGCCGCGACACCTATCGCGGCGTACACGGCCCGCTCACCGACCAACAGGTCGAAGCAGTGGGCGAGGTGTTGCGCATTGGGGAAAGCATAGGACGGCTGCTGGACGATTTACACCGCGCCATAACCGCTCCGGCCACCACCGCCCCGTTGCCCTACCCGCTGAAGACGCTTTTTGCGTTTACCGAGCACGACTTCCCCACATTGCGCCGCATCCAAACGCACCGGCTATACATCTGGCCGGAGCTTTCAGCACACGAGCGCGTCTATTGCCATGCAGAGGTGCGCCAGTCCGTGCAGCGCATCCTGGAAGCGCTGTTGACCGCCATCACGCCGCAGAGCGGAATCACGATCTCCAGCGTTGTCACCGATGAGCCGGACACTGCTCGCGTGGATATTCTCTATCGCACGCAAACCCCCGCACTGCTCAGCACGGAGCGTGTCGAGCCCCTCGCGCTGAAAGCAGCGGCACGTTTCCAGCCACTCACGCACTTGCAGCAGTTGATTACAACGGCTGCCGCGCACGTGGCACCGGTGCACGGACAAGTATGGGCCGAGCCTGCGCGCACAGAAAACGCGACCATGTGCATTAGCTTTATGTTGCCACGTTGGCGGGAAGATGCCCAGGAAGTGTAGCCATAATCGCCATGTCCCAAAGCGAAACGTCCCCTACTGACGCACTGCCTTTGTTGGAACGCTACAAGTACCCGCTCTTTGCGCTGTTGAGCGTGGCACTGTTAGCGGGGGTGGTGGCGCTGCTAACCCAGCGTCCCAAGCCCACCACCATCACCATCATTCCGCCCGAACCCACGCCAATTCCTTCGGCCACACTGATCCCAAGCAGCACACCAACGCCCGCTCCGTACACGGTGTACATCACGGGCGCGGTTGCCCTGCCGGAAGCATTGGTCACGCTGGAATACGGCAGCCGCGTGGTGGACGCATTGGCAGCGGCAGGTGGCCCCCAACCCAATGCAGATTTGGAACGGGTGAATTTGGCGCAGTTGGTGCAGGACGGCGACCACATCCAGGTGCCGACACGCGCCGCAGACGGCGCAGAGCATCCGACGCTGGCGGTGCAAGTGGTCACGGCCACGCCCGGGCAATGCACGGTGTATGTCACCGGCCAGGTAGCCCGTCCGGAAAGCCTGGTGGCATTGCCGCGCGGCAGCCGTGTGCAGGACGCCATCGAGGCGGCGGGCGGGGCTGCCGAGGACGCCGACCTTTCCCGAGTGAATTTGGGGCAGGTGCTCAACGACGGGGACTTGGTTTACGTGCCACCGCGCGAAGGTGAACCGATCGAGACACCGACGCCCAACCATCCGCCGCTGATCCACCTCAACACGGCGACAGTGGAGGAACTGGACGCACTGCCCGGGGTCGGGCCGGCGCTGGCCGAGGCGATCATTGCGTATCGAGAAGAGCACGGGCCGTTCCAGTCCGTCGAGCAATTGGACGACGTGCCCGGGATCGGCCCGTCCAAGCTGGAAGCCATCCGCGATCTCGTGGTGGTGGACTGAGGGGGCGACCTCGCTGGCCGGCTCGCCACTCAACGCGGCTCGCCAGCCAACGTCGCCCGCCCCCACCGGCGGCGCGCACGTCGCCCAGCGCCACGCTGACGCGGGCGCTGACCTCGCGCGCGCCGCCGGTGGGCAGTCGTTGCAGATGCACGTTTTCCGCTGTCCCGCCCTGCTGTGCGTTCCGCGCGGCAGGGCAAAGCTGGCTTTTTGCCGCGCTTTTTCGGGAAAAAGCGCGCGGGGTGTGGGGCCGCACCCCACATGACCTCGTGCGTGCCGCACTCAGTACAGCCCGCCCCAACGCGACGTATAGACCACGCGCCCGCGCTTGATCACAGTTTGGGCCATGTTGACGCCGAAGCGGTAACTCAGGAACTCGGGACGGGGCACGTCCCAGATCACCACGTCGGCCTGCTTGCCCACCTCCAAGCTGCCGACGCGCTCCCCTTGCCCGACGGCATGAGCTGCGTTGAGAGTGGCGGCAACCAGCGCTTGGGCAGGCGTCAGGCGCAGATAGCGCGCGGCCAGCGCCAGGGAAAATTGCAAGTTCTCCGTCCAGGCGGTGCCAGGGTTGCAGTCGGTGGCGATGGCGAGCGCCGCGCCCGCGGCCAGGAACTTTTGCGCGGGCGTGTAGTGCGTGTGCGCCAGGCCGAACGGCGTGGGCGGCAGCGAAACGGCGACGGTTTGGGAACGCCCCAGCGCGGCGATGTCCCCCTCCGGCGTGACAACCAAATGATCCGCAGAGACAGCGCCAAGCTCCGCTGCCAGGCGTGCCCCGCCCAACGACTCGAACTCGTCGGCGTGCACCTTCAACCCCAGGCTGTGCGTTTTTGCCGCTTCCAGGATGCGGCGCGTTTGGGCCAGGTCAAACGCGCCGACCTCGCAAAACACGTCGCAGAAGAGCGCTTCCGGCCAATGCTCGGCGTGCCAATTGGCGACGGCGGGCAACATCTCCTCAACCACGAGCTGCACATAACCGTCCACGTCGTCGGCGTACTCCGGCGGGACGGCGTGCGCGCCCAGGAAGGTCGGCACCAGGTCGAGCGGGTGCTCGGCATCCAGCAGCGCAATGGCGCTCAGCATGGTGATCTCGGTGGACGTTTGCAGCCCGTAGCCGGTTTTGCACTCGACGGTCGTGGCGCCGTGCGCCAGCATAGTATCCAAACGTCGCTTGGACTGTTCCACCAGCGCGGTGAGGTCGGCGGCGCGCGTGTCGCGCATGGTGCGGTTGATGCCGCCGCCCGCTGCCATGATCTCCTGATAGGTCGCCCCCGCGATGCGTTGGGCGAACTCCTCGGCGCGGTCGCCGGCCCAAATGACATGCGTGTGTGGGTCAACCAGCCCGGGCGTGACCAAACGCCCGCCCGCGTCTATGCGCTGGGCAGCCATGTAGCGCGCGCGCAGATCAGCGCTTGGCCCCACCGCGACGATTTGCTCGTCGGCGACCGCCACCGCCGCGCCTTCCACAATGCCCAGGTCGCCCAACGCTTCGCCGCGCTGCGGACCGCCGTTATGGGCGGGCACGGTGCAAAGCTGGCCGATGTTCTCGATCAGTAACTCGATCTTTTCGCTCATGGTCGCTTCCCCAAAGTATAATTGGCAGTGTCTCTATTGTAGCGCGCGAAAAGGAACGCCAAAACCATGCAGTTCGACATCCTGACGCTCTTTCCGGCCATGTTCGAAGGGCCACTGACCGAAAGCATCCTCAAGCGGGCGCGCGAACGCGGCTTGCTGAGCGTGCATTTGCACAACATCCGCGATTACACCACCGACAAGCATCACAGCGTGGACGATACGCCCTACGGGGGCGGAGGCGGCATGGTGATGCAAGCGCCGCCGTTGGTGGCCGCCGTTGAAGACGTGCGCGGGCAGGACGCCGACGCGCCCGTGATCCTGCTGACACCGCAAGGGCGCGTTTTTACGCAGACGGTGGCCCATGAACTGGCGCAGCACGAGCGGCTGATTTTGGTTTGCGGGCGCTATGAGGGGGTAGACGAGCGCGTGCGCGCGCTGGCGATCACGGACGAGATCAGCGTGGGCGACTTTGTGCTGACCGGCGGCGAGCTGGCCGCCATGATCATCGTGGACGCGGTGGCGCGCCTCATCCCGGGCGTGCTGGGCGCGCGCTGGGCGGCGGAAGAGGACTCGCACGCGATGGGGCTGCTGGAATATCCGCATTACACGCGCCCGCCGGAGTTTCGCGGGTTGCGCGTGCCGGACGTGCTGCTGAGCGGGGATCACGGCGCGGTGGAGCGTTGGCGCAGGGAGCAGGCGATCCGCCGCACATGGCGGCGGCGTCCCGATATGTTGCTGAGCGCCGAGCTGAGCGAAGCGGAGCGGTGGCTGCTGGCGCAGTTGGCGGAAGAAGACGCGCCCTCACCGGAGTAGGGGCGCGGAAATGGGGGCGTTGTCCCCATACCCTCGCAAGGGGCGATCTCGCCCCTTGACCCCGCCTGACGGCGCGTGCCGCGCCGTCAGGCAAGAGGTGTTCACCCGCAACAGACGTTCGCTGGCAGGGGACACCAGTGCCGCGCCGAACGCGCAGCGTTCGGCGCGGCGGGGTGCAGGGGGCAAACGCCCCCTGCTGGGTGCGGCGGGGGCAACGCCCCCGCCGCACATCATTCCTCGTGCGCGGGGCGGCTTTGTGCCAGCCGCTCGGCGTATTGGCGCTTGTAGTATTCCAGGTATTCGCCGGTCTTGATCTTGCGCCACCACCACTCGTTTTGCCGGTACCACTGCACGGTTTCGCGCATGGCGTCCTCAAAGCGGTGCTTGGGCGACCAGCCCAGCTCGGCGCGGATCTTGTCGTTGCTCAGCGCGTAGCGGCGGTCGTGGCCGGGCCGGTCCGGCACGTGGCGGATCAGGCTTTCCGGCTTGCCCAGCGCCTCCAGGATGAAGCGCGTCACTTCGATATTGTGCAATTCGTGCTCGCCGCCCACGTTGTAGACCGCGCCCGGAGCGGCCTTAAAGAGCACCGTCTCGATGGCGTCGCAGTGGTCGTCCACGTAGAGCCAGTCCCGCACCTGCATCCCGTCCCCGTAAAGCGGCAAGGGGCGGTCGTCCAGCGCCTCGGTGATGAAGAAGGGCGCCAGCTTTTCGGGATATTGGTAGGGGCCGAAGGTGTTGCTACCGCGCGTCACGGAAGTGTGCATCCCATAGGTGACGTGGTAGGAACGCACGATCAGCTCGCCGCCGGCCTTGCTGGCCGCGTAGGGGCTGTTGGGTTCGAGCGGGTCGCCTTCGCGGAAGAAACCTTCCTCGATCGAGCCGTAGACCTCGTCTGTGCTCACGTGGTGGAAGCGCGTAATGCCCAGCTCGCGCGCGGCTTCCAGCAGCGTATAGACGCCCACCACGTCGGTGCGGATGAAGGCATCCGGATCGAGGATCGAGCGGTCCACGTGGGACTCGGCGGCAAAGTTCACGATGGCGTCCACCTGGTGCGCTTCCAGCACGCGCTGCACGGTCGCGCGGTCGGCGATGTCGCCGCGCTCGAAGCGGTAGTTGGGCGCGTCTTTGACCGGCAGCAAATTGTCCAGGTTGCCCGCGTAGGTGAGCTTATCCAGCACGATGATCGTTTTATCCGGATGCGCGGCGACCATGCGGCGCACAAAGGCGCTGCCGATGAAACCCGCTCCGCCGGTGACCAAGATATTTTGCATGATGCGTTCTCCTCTGCGCGGGCGCTAGTCCGTTTCCAGGCCGCTGCCGCGCGTGAAGCGGGGCAGCCCCAAGCGGCTGTAGTCCCCCAAGTGCATCTTGAGCGCGTTGGGGCGCGAGCGGGTGACGGTCACCTCGGCGTTGCGCCCGATCAAGCTATCCTGGATGCGCGTGGGGATGTTGCGGACGATGCTGTGCTCTAAGACGATGCTGCGCTCGATCTCGCTGTTTTCGATCAGCACGTCGTGGTAGATGCTGGAAAAGGGGCCGATGTAGCTGTTGACGATGCGCGTGTTTTTGCCGATGATGGCCGGCCCGCGAATCACGCTGCCGATTACCTGCGCGCCCTCTTCCACCGTCACGCGCGCGTCTACGTCGGAGGCAGCGTCCACCTGGCCGCGTATCTCCGGCGTCAGCTCTTCGAGTACGTAGCTGTTGGCGTCCAGCATGTCCCCGGGCTGTCCTGTGTCGATCCACCACCCCTCGTGAATGTGCGGGAAGACCGTGTAGTCGCTATCCACCAGCCATTGGATCGCGTCGGTGATCTCCAGTTCGCCGCGCGCCGAGGGCTTGATCGCGTCCGTCGCCTCGAAAATGTGGTGGTCGAACATATAGATGCCGACCAGCGCCAGGTTGGAGGGCGGCACTTTCGGCTTTTCGATCAGCTGCACCACGCGCCCCTCGCCGTTGAGCCGCGCCACGCCGTAATGCTCCGGATGTTCCATCGCCTTGAGCACGATTTGGCAGTTCCACTCCGGATGGTTGGCGAAGTCCGCGATCAAGGGGCTGATGCCGCCCTGGATCACGTTGTCGCCCAGGAACATGACGAAACGCTCGTCGCCGAGGAAGTCACGCGAAATTTTCACCGCGTGCGCCAATCCCAACGGTGCGTCTTGCGGAATGTACGTGATCTGCACGTCGC
>CAZZNC010000134.1:0-6771 GCA_964655405.1 uncultured Anaerolineaceae bacterium
TTCGGGTTGCAAGACGCCTACGTCGGTGTGATGAAAGGCGTTTTGCTACATTTGTGCCCGCGCGCACGTTTGGCTGACTTGACGCACGCCGTCGCGCCGCAAAATGTGCGCCAAGCGGCCTACACGCTTTGGAGTGCCTACCGCTACTTTCCGCCGGACACCGTCTTTCTGGTGGTGGTAGACCCGGGCGTCGGCACATCGCGCGCTCCCATTGCCGTCGAAACATCGCACGGGCGTTTCGTGGCGCCGGACAACGGCGTGCTCAGCTACACGCTGCGCGAACTGGAGGTGCGCCGCGTGGTGCGTTTGGACAACACCACTTACCATCTGCAACCGACCAGCCGCACTTTTCACGGGCGCGACATCTTCAGTCCGGCGGCAGCGTATTTGGCCTGCGAAGTGCCGATCACCGATTTGGGAACGCTTCAAGAAGATTGGCAGCAGCTTTCCCCGCCCATTTTGCACGCGGAAGGCGCGCTTTTGCGCGGAGAAGTGTTGCACATTGACCATTTCGGCAACGTGATCACCAGCTTGGGGCGTTTGGACTGGACGGACGCGCACACGCTGCACCTAACGCCTGCTTTTGATGTGTCTACGGCCTCCGCGCTGGATTTTTCCGCGCAACACTGCACCGTGACAGCAGGCGGACGCGCTTTGCACGGCGTGCAGCCCACTTACGGTGCGGTGCCGGTGGGCACGCTGGCCGCCTTGGTCGGCAGCTCCGGCATGTTGGAGATCGGTGTGAACCAGGGCAACGCGGCACAAATGCTCGGCGTGGCGATGGGCGACGAGGTTACCTTGACACTGCACGCCAGCCGTGCTAACGGCTGAGGCCCCCATTTCGATCACAAGGACGGGATAGCCCATGCAGGAACAATTTATCGTCGAGGGAGGGCACAGCCTGCGCGGTGAGGTGACCGCCAGCGGCAACAAAAACGCTGCGCTCAAGATGTTGCCCGCCTGTTTGCTGACCGACGAGCCGGTGACGCTGCACAACGTGCCGGACATCGCCGACGTGCGCGTGACGCTGGCGCTTTTGCGCAGCTTGGGCGCGGAGGTGGAAGAGCTGGGCGACCACCGCGTGCGCGTCCACGCTCATACACTGGAACGCTACGAGTTGGACCGCGCGCTATGCCAAAAAACGCGCGCTTCCATCGTCTTTGCCGGCCCGATGTTGGCGCGCACCGGCCATCTGGTGCTGGCGCCCCCGGGCGGCGACGTGATCGGGCGGCGGCGGCTGGATACGCACATTTTGGCGCTGCAAGCGCTGGGCGCGGACGTGACCTTTGCAGACGGTGCGTTTCACATGCAGGCGGACGGGTTGCGCGGCGCGGATATTTTGCTGGACGAAGCGAGCGTGACCGCCACCGAAAATACCATCATGGCCGCCGTGCTCAGCGAGGGCACCACCGTCATCCGCAACACGGCTTCCGAACCACACGTGCAAAATCTCTGCCACATGCTGGCCGGTATGGGCGCGCAGATCGAAGGCATCGGCACGAACCGCATCACCGTACACGGCGTGGAGCGGCTGCACGGCGGCGAGTTTCGTGTGGAAGCGGACTATTTGGAAGTGGTCAGCTTTGTGGGCGCGGCGGTGGTCACGGGTGGAGAAATCCGCATCCGCCAGGCCGACCCGCAGCACCTGGACATGGCCGCGCTGGTCTTCCGCAAGCTAGGCGTGGTGTGGGAAGTGGACGGGGACGACCTGGTCGTGTCACGCGGCCAACCGCTCACCGTCCAGCGCGACCTGGGCAACCGCATACCGGAGATCAAAGCGCAGCCCTGGCCTGCTTTCCCCTCCGACCTGATGAGCATTGCCATCGTGGTCGCCACGCAGGCGGCGGGCACGGTGCTCTTCCACGAGTGGATGTTCGACAGCCGCCTATTTTTCACCGACAAGCTGATCAACATGGGCGCGCGCATCTACCTTTGCGATCCGCACCGCGTGGTGGTGCACGGCCCGACGGTCTTGCACGCCGTGCCGGCCATCAGCTCGCCGGACATCCGCGCAGGGATGGCGCTGTTGCTGGCCGCGCTGAGCGCGCGTGGGGTCACCACCATTCGCAACATCCAGCAAATCGACCGCGGCTATGAGCGCGTGGAAGAGAAGCTGCGCGCACTGGGCGCGCACATTCGCCGCGAGGCGATGGCCTGACGTGCCGCGCCACGAAGGACGGCGCGCGCGGTGACGGATCTCGTGCTGAACTTGGCGGCGGCGCTTTATGTGGGCGCGGCGCTGCTGTTGACGCTTTTCGTGGGCAGCTTCGGCGTGTTGCTGGCGGTGTGGGCGCGCACACGCGGCCAAAGCGTGCCGCTGCCGCGTGTGTCGGATGCTGCCTTGCCGCACGTGACCGTGCAACTGCCCATCTACAACGAGGCGCACGTGGCCTTGCGCGCCCTGGACGCCTGCGCCCGCTTGGACTACCCCGCCGAAAAGCTCACGATCCAGGTGCTGGACGATTCCACCGACGCCACCGCCGCGCAACTCGCGCGCGCTGTGAGCGCGTGGCGGGCGCGCGGTGTGGACGTGGCCCTGTTGCGCCGCTCCTCGCGCGCCGGTTACAAGGCGGGCGCTCTGGCGCACGGACTGGCGCACGTCACGGGCGCGCTGGTGGCCGTCTTCGACGCGGACTTCGTGCCCCCGCCGGACTTTCTGCGCCGCACCGCCCCGCACTTTCTCGCCGATCCGCGCCTGGCGCTGGTGCAAACGCGCTGGGAGCACCTCAACGCGGACGAAAATGGACTCACGCGCGCCCAGGCGCTGGCGCTAGACGCGCATTTCGCCGTCGAGCAGCTCGCACGTCAGCGGGGCGGCTTCCCCTTTTCCATGAACGGCACGGGCGCGCTATGGCGCGTGTCGGCGTTGCGGGACGCGGGCGGCTGGTCAGCGGCTACGCTGACCGAAGACCTGGACCTTTCCTATCGGGCGCTGTTGCGCGGCTGGCGCTTCCTCTATTTGCCGCAGGTGGCCGCCGCCGGAGAAATTCCACCGCTGCTGCAAGCCTACAAAGTGCAACAACGGCGCTGGGCGGAGGGCATGACGCAAAATTTGCTGCGCCACGCGCTGCCTCTGCTGCGCTCGCAGCGCTACGGCTGGGGCGCGAAGTGGATGGGGCTGGCGCACCTGGCCTCGTATGCCGTGCAGCCACTGATGTTGCTGCTCTTTTTGCTGACGCCGCTTTTGCTTTGGGGCGGGGCGTGGGCGCGGCTACCGAACTTGTCCGCGTTGGGCGCAGTAGGCATTGTGCCGCCCGCGCTGATGGTCGCGGGGCAACTCGCGCTGCGTCGCCCCTGGTGGCGTACTTTGCGCTGGTTGCCGTTGCAAGGGCTGCTCGGCGCGGGGATGATGCTCAACAACACGGCGGGCGCGCTGGTCGCGCTGAGGCCGGGCCGCGCGCGCACCTTCCACCGCACGCCCAAATTTGCCCAAGCCACGCGCAGCCCTTACACGCCGACGGCGGACGCGCTGACCTGGGGCGAGCTGCTGCTCGGCGGCTACGCGCTGTGGGGGGCGGCGCTGGCCTGGGGGCGCGCACCGGCGCTCTTGCCGTACCTGTTGAGCCAGGCACTGGCCTTTTGGGGCGTGGCGCTGGTGAATCTCGCTCAGTTATGGGGGCGCTGCTCCCAAACCCCCGCAAGGGGCGAAACGCCCCTTGACCCCGCCTCACGGCGCGGCACGCGCCGTGAGGCAAGCAGGCGACGGGCGTTCCTCCTCGGCAGACGTTTGTTGCGGGCGGGCGTCGCTTGGCCCCTTGCCGCAAGGCGCGCGCAGCGCGGCTTGCGGGGGGTGCAGGGGCGGGCCGCCCCTGCTGGTGGCGCGGGGGCGAAGCCCCCGCACCACCCACCGCACACACTCAGCGCAAAGGCGGCTGCCACTCCGCCACCGGCGCCAGCTTCAAGCGCGCTGCCTGCTGCTGCGCGTCGTAAGGCGCGCGGAAGTGCAACGCGCTAATCGGCGTGGCGCGCGTGAGCGTGTCCGGCAACACGTCGAAGACCGCAATCACGCCGCGCTCGGGGTAGAGCAACACCGCCTGCCCGGGAATGAGCAAGACCAGGTTGCCTTCGGAAATGCCGACCGCCTCCGGCTCGCCGTAGCGCGCCAGCAGCCAGCCGAGCGTGCCGTAATCGTGCAACACCGCCTCTTGCGCTTCCCGAAAGCCGATGCTCACTTCTAACAAGCACCCTTGCGCCCGAAAGCGGTATGTAGTTGGGCGTCCCCCCACCGACGCAGGCGGCCCGAACGCCGCTTCGAGCTGCGCGGTGGTGGTTTGGCCGAAGTGGATCGCCTCCACGCTTTCGATGGGGAAAATTTGCGTGCAGTCGGCGGGGGGCGTGGCGTCCCGCGGCGTGGCGGTGGGGAACTGAAACGGCGACGTGCCAAAGGGCGTCAGCGGGGCGGCGGGCGAAGCCAGCAGCGCCCCCAAGGGGGAAGCGTGCGGATTGGGCGTGGCGGTGGGGCGCGCGGGCAGCAGCGGCGTCAGCGGGACGGTGGTGGTCGGCGTGACGGCGGGGGCGTTGGCCGGCGTGCGCGGCGTGCAATACGACCACACGCCCAGCGCAATCCCCAGCACACCCAGCCCCAGGGCTGCTATCGCTGCGCGTTTGGCATAGCTCATCAGCATCAGACGCGCCCGTCGCTCAACAGATGCGCGGCAAAATTTCGCCCAGCGGCATATCCACCACGCGCTGCGCGCCGATCAATGTGCGTGCCACCACCATACCGGCGTGTTCGTCCACCACCTCGCCGATGATGGCAGCTTCCCGCCCCAGAGGATGCGCGCGCATGGCGGCGAGCACGGCTTCGGCGTGTTCGCGCGGCACGATGGCGACCAATTTGCCCTCGTTGGCGACGTAGAGCGGGTCCATGCCGAGCATCTCGCAGGCGGCTTGCACGGCGGGCTTGACGGGCACGGCGGCTTCTTCCAATGCAATGCCCACGCCGGACTGTTCGGCCAGCTCGTTGAGCACCGCCGCCACCCCGCCGCGCGTGGCGTCTCGCAAACAGTGAATATCCCGCGTCACGTCCAGCATGGCCGCGATCAGTGTGTGCAGCGGCGCGGAGTCGCTGACCAGCTCGGTTTCAAAGGAAAGCCCCTCGCGCACGGACATAATCGCCATGCCGTGATCGCCTACCGTGCCGTTGAGCAAAATCACGTCGCCCGGACGGGCGCGGTCGGCGGCGATGTGTACATCTTGCGGCACCACACCGATCCCCGCCGTGTTGACAAAAAGCCCGTCGCCCTTGCCTTGTTCCACCACTTTCGTATCGCCGGTGACCACCTGCACGCCCGCCTGCTCGCACGCGTGCGCCATATCGGTCACGGCTTGGCCCAGCGCGTCCATCGCCAGGCCTTCTTCCAAGATGAAGCCCGCCGAAAGGAAAAGCGGGCGCGCGCCGCTGACGGCCAGGTCGTTGATCGTGCCGTGCACGGCCAGCGAGCCGATGCTGCCGCCCGGGAAAAAGAGCGGCTGCACCACAAACGAGTCGGTGGTGAAGGCCAGCCGCACGCCTTCCACGTCCAGCAGTGCTTGGTCGTTGAGCGCGCTCAGGGCTTCGTTTTCCAACAGCGGGACGAAAAGATGCCGGATCAATTCGGCGGAAAGGCGTCCTCCGCTGCCGTGCCCCAAGACGATGCGCGGATAGTCGCGCAGCGGCAGCGGACATACAAAACCGGAAAATTGCGCTTGTTCGCTCATAGCGGCTGTTGCTCCATAGCGTGAGGTCGCGCGCTCAATAATTGATGAAAGCGGCCAGGGCAAAGGTCAGCGGAGTGACGACGTTTTCTGCCATGTAGGGCTGCGCGGCACGGTAGCGTTCCCAGGGAGTCGCCCTGGGAAAAGGGGAAACGATGCCGGACATGAAAGCGCGCGGTGGATCGTGCAGCGGCTCGTCCAAAACCCACATGCCATAGCGCCGCCGCCGGCGACCTTCTAAAAGCTGACGCAAGCGTTCCCATGTGGTGTCGGACGGTTGGGCGAAGGCTTCTTCGCGCAAGGCATCCTCGATCCACCCGTCCAACAGCGTTTCGGGAAGCGCTGCACGGCGTTCCCAAAGACGCACGATCCCTTGAAACAGGCTAGATATATCCATGAGCCACCTCCGGCAGCCAGTGTACAGTTGGCCCCAGAATGGCGCGCAGCGCTTCGCGCGCGTAATACAAGCGGGACTTGACCGTCCCGACAGGCACGTCGAGAATTTCTGCGATGTCTTGCACGTTCAAATTGTTGAGGTAGTAGAGCACCACCACCACACGCTGATCAATCGGTAGCGCGCCGATAGCCTTGCGCACGCTGTGACGCAGTTCGGTTTGTTCGGTGAGTCGATCTGGTGCTTGGCGCATAGGGCTGACCAGGCGATTGGCGACTGTTTCCAGCGGAGCACGGCGTTTTTGCCCGCCGCGTCCCAGCCATGCGTAACTCAGATTGACCGTGACACGGTACAGCCACGGTGCAAGCGAGCGGGAAGGGTCCAAGTGGACGGCATGGGCGTAAACTTTGAGGAAACAGTCTTGCAAGATGTCCTCGGCAGCGGCAGAGTCACGCACAATGGCAAGCGCGGTGCGATACACTTGGGCGCGATAACGCACGAAAAGCGCGCCCAGGGCGTCTAGGTCGTCGCTTTGCAAACGACCGATCAGCTCACCATCGGGGGAATTGGGATCGCTCATGTAGAGTTTTCGTCCTTTCATTCCACGCAGTGCGCTTGGGCAAGTCTTGGGCAGGGTGCAGTCAAAAGTTGTCAGGCAATTTGGCGATAAGGTTGCAAAA
>CAZZNC010000135.1:0-6719 GCA_964655405.1 uncultured Anaerolineaceae bacterium
CGAGCACCTAGCGGTTCAATATTGATTTTACCCATGGATTCCTCTCCTTAACACATCGCTGGTGTGTTACGAGTTGCAAGCGCGCAACAAATAGCCGCGCGCATGACCGCCACGTCACGCTTTAAGAGCGCTTGGCAGCGGCTTTGAGCTTTTCTAGCAACATCATCTCTGGGGCCGCGCCCTCGATATAGTCGTCCTCATTGATGACACTGCGCGGCACGCCCATAACATTGTAACGCTGCCCCAGATGCGGGAATTCCGTCACCTCGATCATATCGCCGCGGACCTTGTCCGAAGCATAGGCGAGTTTGTGGGCCAACACCACCGCGCGCGGGCAATGTGGGCAGGTCGGCGTGACGAAAACTTGCAGGTGCAACGGTTCTTCCAAACCGGCCAGAAAATCCAGTGTGGCCTGTTGCAAGTCGTGCTTGCCTGTGCCGACCAGCAGAATTGCTTCGAGCAACGACGTGAATTCGTAGCCGGACGGAATGCCGTAAAAGCGAATGCCGTAATCTTCCCCGCCTTCGCCCAAAACAGCAATGGCCGGAATTTTGTCAACGCCAATAGCTTCGGCTTCGGCTTTGTCGTCCACGAAATGGTACATTTCCACAGAAACCAGGTCGTTCAGCTCGGCCACTTCCTCTGTGATCTGACGGGTTTCCTCGCAATAGCTGCACTCGAATTCCTGCGTGAACATGCGCAGCGTGACCGGCTTTTCCACAGACTGAAGAAGTTCACGCACCTGGTTTTGGGTTTCTTGGTCCATCAACGGCATAGGTTTTTTCCTCGTCTTCTACTGATTTTGACGCACACTCCTAATTAGATGCAGCTATCGTTCTGGGGTTGCGCTATCCGCCTTTCATCATACACTGAAACAAACGGCGTTTCTAACAGAAATTCATTAGAGCTTCGCCTGAGCCGACACGCTAAAGGAGCTTCTGTGCAACCCGCCGCGAGGTCGGCAGCAGTGCGTTTCAATCGGAACAAGGAGACTCCCTATGCAGGCGCAAATCCTATACCGACCGTCCTACTCGATGGCCACCGTAGACCTGGAGCCTTACGAGGAAATTGATGTCGAACCTGGGGCCATGGTCAGCATGACCACCGGCATGACACTCAAAACACAAACCGGAGGCAAAGGTCTGTTCAAAAGCCTAACCCGATCCTTGTTGGGTGGGGAAAGTTTCTTCACCAACCGCTTCCAAGCGCCGGCAGGCGGTGGACAGATCAATTTGGCGCCGACCATGCCCGGGGACATGATGATTTTGGACTTGCGCGGCGAGGCGCTGTTGGTGCAAAGCGGCGCTTACGTGGCCTCGTCAGCCATGATAGATATGGACGTGACATTGGGCGGCGCCAAGACCTTTTTTGCTTCTGAGGGGCTTTTCATGCTCCGCGCACGAGGGGAAGGGTTGCTCTTCTTGGCAAGTTATGGGGCTATCCACCCGATAGATTTGATCCCCAACCAATCTTATACCGTAGACACAGGGCACTTGGTGGCTTTCTCCGAAGGCATGGGTTTCCGCGTGCATCCGGTCGGCGGGCTACGCTCAACATTGTTCAGCGGAGAAGGCCTGGTCGTAGACCTCACCGGCCCGGGGCGTGTCTATATGCAAACGCGCTCGGAGGATGCTTTTCTTTCCTGGCTCATTCCCAATTTATCCTCGCCTCAGGACGAGTGAACAAGCAAAGAGAGCCACGCTCGCCACAATGCCCAAGACGGCAATGCCCGCTCCGCTCAACTCATCTCGGCCCTAAAGGGGAGGTGGCGGCGACCGAATAAGTGTAATACTATCATCTGCAAGCGCAACACTATCTTCATTGGCTACAAGCAAGGAAAAACCGGATGACCAAACCGGATTATGAACAAGCCCAGGCCTACGCCGCTCGCCGTCTGAAAAGCGAGCTGCCCAGTACGTCCTACTATCACTCCGCAGGGCATACGCTCGACGATGTTCTCCCTGCTGCTGCCCGTCTGGCAGAAATCGAGGGTATCAAGGGAGACGAGCTGCTTTGTTTGCTCACGGCTGCTTGTTTCCACGATATTGGGCATATCGAGCAAAGTAAAAATCACGAGCAGATCAGCGTGCGCATCGCCTCCGAAGTGCTGCCGGGGTTTGGCTACTCTCCCCAACAAATCGAGCTGATCAGTTCTTTGATCATGGCGACCAAAGTGCCGCAACATCCTGCGACGTTGCTGGAACGGATCATCGTAGATGCCGATATGGATTCCTTGGGACGTGACGACTTTTTGCGCGTCAGCCGCGCGCTGCGCGATGAATTGGCCGCCACCGGCATCCACTATACGGATGCAGAATGGTATCAGTATCAGATCGAGTTCCTGGAAGAGCACCACTATTTTACACAGGCCGCGCGCACACTGCGCGACGAAGGCAAACAGCGCAATCTCGCCTTACTCCATCGGTTGCTGGACGACAGCCGCAACCACGACGCCCGACAGTAAGGTGTGGCGCGGGGATGCCAGGCGCAAAGACGCATCGCCCAACCTATCTTTCCGTCAACAGCGCCATCGCCACCCCTGCGTAAACGTGCGCGGCGGTGCGTAAGTCGGCAAGCGTCACGTGCTCATGGGGAGTATGCGCCAACATCGGATCGCCCGGACCGAATCCGACCGTAGGAATACTCGCTTGCCCCATCGTATAGACGCCATCGGTGGAAAACGGCCAATGCCGGATCTCCGGCTGTGTGCCGCACACAGCGTGCACCATTTCGGCCAGCGTCGTGACCAACGGGTGCGCACGGTCGAGCGCCCAGGCCGGATGCGCTTCTTTTGCCACACGCACCAACCCCGTATAGGACGGCTCGTCATACGTGGTAATTTCAACTTGCGCCGGAATACCTTCACGGCTGATCAAGCTTTCCAATTGCGCCTGAGCAGACATCACCGTTTCACCCAGCGTCAAACGGCGGTCAAGGTACACTTTGCAACGGTCGGGAATAGCATTGAGGCTAGGGCCTCGGCTTTCGATGCCCGTCACGGCGATTGTGCCAGGACCTAAGAAAGAATCGTGCGGCAGCTCAGCAGCCAGAAGCTGCACCGCAAAAACCAAACGAGCCGCTGCGTAGATCGCGTTTTGTCCACGTGTGGGCAAACTGCCATGTGCCGCCTGTCCTTCCACCGTCACGCGGAACATGATGCGCCCGCGCTGCCCTCGGCTCACCTGCAAGTCGGTTGGTTCGCCTAGCAACACGTAGTCCGGCTGCAAACCGTCCTCTTCAACAACATAGCGCATCGCCAGCCCTTCACACGGCTCATCTTGTCCCACGAAAACGAACGCCAACGTGCCTTGCAATTGCTCTTGGTGCGGCAGCAATTGGCGCGCGCCATAAATCACGCTGGCAAGCGCGCCTTTCGCGTCCACCGCGCCCAGCCCGTGCAACACGCCGTCTTCGATCACTCCGTCCAACGGCGGATAGGCCCAGTGTTGCGGCGTAGAAGCGGCAACCGTGTCCATGTGCACATCGTAAAGCAGCGTTGGGCCGTTTCCTGTGCCCAGCGTGGCAATGACGCTTCCTTGCGCATTGATGTGCACTTCGGGAAAACCTAGCGTTTCCAAATGCGCGGCGATCAAGTGTGCCAACGCCCCTTCTTGCCCCGAAAGGCTGGGAGTTTGCACCAAGCGCTGGGCGAATTGTGCCAGTTCTTGAGCAGCAGCCGAATCAAGTACCAATGTACGTAAAAAAGGTAGACGCGCGGACAAGTTACGACGCTCCATGTGCTAAGAGAACATGCGGCACCGTGCGCAGCATGATCTGCAAATCCAACGCAAGCGACCAGTTTTCGATGTAGTAAATATCCAGCAGACACATTTCCTCAAAAGGAACTTCGCTGCGTCCGCTGACCTGCCAAAGGCCGGTCAGGCCCGGGCGCACACGCAAACGCTGCTTGTGCCAGGGTTCGTAAAGCGCCACTTCTTGCGGCACAGCAGGACGTGGCCCCACCCAGCTCATTTCCCCGCGCACGATGTTCCAAAGCTGGGGCAGCTCGTCCACACTGAAGCGACGAATCCAACGTCCAACGCGCGTCACACGCGGATCGTTGGCGAGCTTGGGATGGCGCGGGTCTTGTCCGTATTGGCGCACCAAGTCCGCCCAGACCTTATCCGCATTCACCACCATCGAGCGGAATTTGTAGACTTTGAAGACTTTCCCGTCCTTGCCGATGCGTTCCTGCGTGTAGAAGATCGGCCCGGGGGTGTCCAAACGGATCGCCAGCGCAATGAGCAACGTCATCAGCACGGCCACCGGAAGCGCCAACAGCGTAATGAAAATATCGAAAACGCGCTTGGCGATCTGGTCGCTGGGGTTCAAACGCGGTTCGCCGTTCAGTCCCAAAAGCGGGATGCCGCCCAGCATTTCTACTTGCACCTGGCTCAAGCTCAACTCGAAAAGATCGGGCACGGTGCGCACCTTGACACGCTGACGCTCACAATCCCGCACGATCTGCGCGATCTTGCGCTGCACGTGCCAGGGCAACGTGATGATCACCAGATCGATCAGGTGTTCGTCCACCAAGTGGGGCAAGTTGTCCACACCGCCAAGCGCCTTCAGCCGTCCCAAGTTGCTGCCGCCGCGCTGAGGATCGTCGTCCACGAAGCCGACGACCTTGTAACCCAAGTCGGGCCGCGCGACCAATGTGCGCATCACAGAAAGCCCCACACTGCCCGCGCCCACGATCAACACCCGTTCCACACCGATCCCACGTCGGCGCAGATGACCGCGCACCATGTGCAAGACCAAACGGTACGCGCCCAGCAACATCACCACCAACACCAGCGCCTGCACGATCAACAAGCGGGAAAAAACGAGCGGCTGTGTGGCGAAGCTCAGGGCCATGACAAAAACACCGGCGTTGGTTGCACCGTTGGCGATGGCAAAAATCTCATCCCACCACGTGCGCCCACGTCGCTCACGGTAAAGACGCGCGCGATGGTTGAAAAAAAGCATCAGCACGGCAAAGATGGCCGCGTAGGGGAGATAGGGGATAAACGGGGCCGCGTTCGCTTCATCCACAGGCTGCAAAAACTCCATCTCGTAGCGCAAGTAGTAGGAAAGCAAAAAAGCCACCAACACCAACACCACATCCAAAATCGGCCAGACCCAGCGCGTGCGGCGGAACGGGTCGAGCTGCGAAGCATGGTTGTGGAACGGTGATAGCGTATCCTGAGTTTGGTCGGTAGGCGGCGTGTGAGCCGTTTTCGTCGTCATTGCTACTCGATCGTTTCTCCTTCTACCACTTCGCCGAGCGCACGCCGATAGCTAGCGACGGTCTGCGCAGCAGTGCGTGCCCAACTGAAGCGGGCAGCGTGTTGTAAACCATGTGCGCGCGCCTCCGCGCGCCAATCAGGATCGTGGATGGCGCGGACGAGCGCATCGTGCCAGGCGCTCACGTCATGCGGCGGCAAGCGCAGCCCACCCCCTCCCAGCGCTTCCGGCAAGGACGAAGCGTCCGCCACCAGCGCGGGCGTGCCGCAGGCCAGCGCCTCCAACACAGGCAGCCCAAAGCCCTCAAACACGGAAGGGTAAACCAACGCCTGCGCCGCGCTGTACCACAAGGGCAGATCCTCGGCGGGTACGTAGCCGGTGAGGTGTACGCTCTCGCCCAGGTCGAGCCGTTCCAGCGTGGCGAAAATCTCGTCGGCCATCCAGCCCCGCGCGCCTGCCAACACCAAATGCACCTCGGCGCGGTCGCGCGCGGGCAACTGCGCATAAGCGCGCAGCAGCACCGGTAGATTTTTGCGCGGCTCCAGCGTGCCCACGAAAAGCAAGAAACGCTCCGGCAAACCGCGCCGCGCCCGAAAAGCCGCCACCGCCTCCGCCGGTTGGGGCGCAAAGTGCGCGCCGACCCCGGGCAAGGCCACGTCAATTTTAGCAGGCGACAGGCCAAAAGTCTGCGCCAGGTCTCGCGCGGTGCTGCGCGAAATGGCGATCACACGGCGCGCCCGCGCACACGACCAGCGCGTCAGCAAGCGCAAATACAAGCGGCGCGCAGCAGGCAGACGCTCGGGATAGTGCACAAAGCTCAGATCGTAGACGGTCACCACGCTCGGGATCGGAGTGAGCACGGGCGCTACGAACGCCAGTGCGTGCACCAGCGCCGGACGTTCGCGCAGCAAAGCCAACGGCTGCGCCAACTGTTCCCAAACGATGCGGCGGGGCGGCGCGCCGGTATCCCAACTGGAGCAGCGAACCTGCACGCGCGGATGGGCTGGCGGGTGGGCTTGTGCGCCTACGAAAAGCGTGTAGCGCAACGCCAAATCGGCTTCCGGCAGCGCGCGCAGCACATTGGCAATGTAGCCGTTGATGCCCGCGCTACGGTAGCCGGATTGCGCCGTGAGCAAGTGCGCGTTGAGGGCGATATGATGCTCGGTCGTTTGCATGGCGCGGATTATACCAGAAAGTGCCTGCCACAGAAGCGAGGCTTGCCACTTTGCACCCGCAACGCGCCTTCACATGCTCGCCATCGGTTGGGCTATAATACGCACCACACCTATCGTACCGGCGCAGCACGAACCGTAGGGGCAACACCATGAACGCAAGCGAACAAGCCGAACAAGCTGCACGTCGCGGCCAATGGATTCAAGCCGAAAAGCTCTACCGCGAGCTGTTGGCCGCCTCCGAACAGTCCGGCAACCAACACCAAACAGCCATCCACCAAGCCAAACTCGCCTATGTGCTCGTCTATCGTGGCGAGTGGG
>CAZZNC010000136.1:0-6713 GCA_964655405.1 uncultured Anaerolineaceae bacterium
GACTTGGCGCGCGTCGCGGCGTGTGCTGGCCCTGGCGTTACTGGGAGGAATCGGCGTAGCCCATCATCGCGCGGTGATCTTTGTGGCGCCCGGACTGCTGTGGGCCGTCTGGCCGCATCTGCGCGCCGAGCGCGGGGTGCGCTGGCTGCGGCTGGGCGCCCAAACGCTCGCGCTGGGCTTGCTGGGCTTTGTGCCGTATGTGTATTTGCCGCTACGCGCACGGCAAGGCGCGCCCTGGGTTTACGGCGAGCCGGGCACGTTGCACGGGCTGTGGATCGAGTTCAGCGGCAAGGAAGCCGACCGCCTGGTCAAGCTGCCCGCCGACCTGGCCGCGCTGTGGGCCAACGCGGCGGACACGTGGGGCATCCTGGCGCGCGAACTGACGCTGCCCGGGTTGCTGATCGTGTTGGCGGGCGTGGCGCTGGCCGTGACGCGCTCCCCGCGTCGCCGCGAGGCGCGCGCGCTGGCGATCTCCGCGCTGGGGCCGCTGCTTTTCGCCGTCTTCTACCACACCGCCGTATTGCCGCAAGCGATCCTGATGCCGGTGGTGGCGGCGTTCGTGCTGACTTCGGCGCTGGCGCTCGATGGACTTTTACGGGAGCGCGGTGTGCGCGCCTACGCGCTGAGCGCCGCGCTGCTGGTTATGTGGGCGGGCGCGCTGTTGGCGTGGAACGCCCCTTACATCCGCGAACTGGTGCGCGAGCCGAGCGGCCTGGAGACCATCGAGCGCATGGCACGCATCCCGCGCGAGGACAAACCGGCGCTGATGCTCCCCTGGGGGCCGCGCTACGCGGCGGCGGCGTATGCCAGCCTGGTGACCGGCGAACATGCCGACGTGCGCGTGCTCGACCACAAAGCGGACTACCGCCGATGGCTGGCCGAGGGCTACCGGCTTTACACCGAGCCGGAGACCTTCTACACCTATCCCCCGCCCTGGCCCACGGCCTACGGCGCACCCTCGGACTGGTGGCCGCAGCACTTCGGCGAGCTGTATTTCACGTCCGCCGCGCCGCAGATCGTGGAGCTGCTCCCCGCGCCGCAGACCGCCGCGCCGGACGCCGCCACGCCCATCCTCGGCGGGATCGCGTTGCGGGAGGCGTGGCTGACGTGCGACGCCGCCAACGTCTATTTGCACGTGCGCTGGCAGGCGCTCACCGCGCCGCAGCGCGATCCGAGCGTCTTTGTGCACATGACGCCCGACGACCCCATCCCCAATCCACCCAGCGCCGACCGCCGCCATCCGGTGTACGGGCTGTACCCGTTCGCGCGCTGGCAGGCGGGCGAGGTGGTGCGCGACGACTTCACGTTGCCGCGCCTTGCGGGCATGACCCAAGTGCGCTTCGGCCTCTACGAGCAAAACGCAGCGGGGCAGTTCGTCAACTACGGCGAAACCGCCCTGCCTATTGCGGACTGCCACCCCATTACATCCTGAGAGGGTTTGCCATGTCGTCTTCTTTAATCCCCCGACCCAACCTGTACCGCGAGCTGCTGGGGCGCAAGAACTTCGCCAAGCTCGAAGAAATCTTCGAGCTGCGCCTGATCACCTACACCACGCGCGTTAACACGCTCAAAGCCCACTTTGAGGACGACTGGTCCAAGTGGGCAAAGTGGTATGGGTGGCAGTTGGTCATGGAAGTGCCGTTTTGCCCGACGGCAATGGATGTCGTCGCTTTCGACACCCCGCCCGGGCGCACGTTGGAGCACGCCGACGGCTACTATTTTGTGCAGGATGCCGCCTCCACTTTGCCCGTCGAGCTTTTCGACGACCATCCGGCGCCGCTCGTGTTGGATATGGCCGCCGCGCCGGGCGGCAAGACCACGCATTTGATCAGCCGCTATCAGGATCGCGGGCTGGTGCTCGCCAACGACAGCAGCGCGCGACGCCTGGGCGCGCTGCAAGCCAACTTGCAGCGCTGGAGCGGGTTCGGCACGCTGGTGACCAACTTCCCGGGCGAGCGCTTCGGGCGCTGGTATCCCGAAACCTTCGACCGCGTGTTGCTGGACGCGCCTTGCAGCGGCGAAACGTTGTGGCCGGAAAGCGGCGGGCGCGGGCGCGCCGTTTCGGAAAAAGAGCGCGCGCGGCTCTGCACGCGCCAGATCGCGCTGCTGAGCGCGGCGGTGGAAGCGTTGAAGGTGGGCGGCGAGGTCGTTTACGTCACCTGCACGATGGCGCCGGAAGAAGACGAAGCCGTGCTCGAAGAGCTTTTGGAGCGCTACCCCAAAGCGGTGGAGATCGTTGCCCCGCCCAGGCGGATCAAGGTCAAAGCGCCCGCGCTGCGCGAAGCGCCGGGGCAACGCTTCAGCCGCCAGGTGCGCCGCGCGGTGCGGATATGGCCGCACCTATACCAAACCTCCGGCCTCTTTGCCGCGCGCATCCGCAAGACCGCGCCTGTGTCCACCTCACCGGAAGCGCCGCCAAGCCGCCCCTGGATCATCGCGCCGCTAAAGCGTGAGAACGTGGCGCACCTGCTCGCCAACTTGCAGGAGGTGTTCGGCTTTGCACTGGAGCCGATCTTGGAGGCAAACGCGCTGACGCTTTGGGCGCAGGAGCGCACCGTTTACGCCGTGCCGCAGCGCGCCGTGACGCTTTTCGGTGAGCTGCCGCATCGCAGCGCGGGGCTGATGTTGGGGCGGTGGCAAGGGGACGTGTTCCTGCCTTCGCGCGCGCTGATCACGCGCTATTGGGAGCAGTTCCAGGCGCCTCGCCTGACGCTGGACGACGAGCAGGCTTTGCGCTGGCTGGAAGGGCGCGATCTGCGCGGCGTGACGCCGCCGTCGAGTGCGGGGCTGGTCGTCCTGTGCGTAGACCGCTACGGCAGCTTTTTGGGGCGCGCCAAAGTGTTGCACAACCGCTTGCGCAACTTGCTCCCCAAGCACATGGTGGGGCGTATCATTTACCCCACCGAACTGACAGAAGACGAGTGAGCGATGCAGCGATTTTTCATCCCGCCGGACTGGATCGGCGCGCAGGAAGTCACGCTGAGCGGCGTCCCCGCGCACCAAATCCGCGTGGTGCTGCGGATGCGCGCCGGTGCGCGTGTGGTCGTGCTGGACGGCGCGGGCTGGGAATACGAAATCGCGCTGACGGAAGTCGGCGCGCGGCAGGTGCGCGGCGAGATCGTGGAAAAACGCCCCGCCGGCGGCGAGCCGCGCGCCCAAGTGACCGTATACCTCAGCTTGCTGAAGAAAGACCGCTTCGAGTGGGCGTTGCAAAAGTGCACCGAGATCGGCGCGGCGCGTTTTGTCCCCATCCACTGCGCGCGCACCGTGATCCCGCTGGCGAGTCTCAGCGCCAAGAAGCTGGCGCGCTGGGAACGCATCCTGACCGAGGCGGCGGAGCAATGCGGGCGCGGGCGCGTGCCGTCGCTGGAAGCGCCGCGCCCCCTGGCGGACGCGCTGGCCGATGTGCCGCGCTATGACCGCGCGCTGATCCCCTGGGTGGGGGAGCGCGCCCGCGCGCTCAGCGATGCGCTGGGGGAAGAGGCGCGCTCGGTGGCGCTTTTCGTGGGGCCGGAAGGCGGCTTTGCGCCGGAGGAAGTGACCGCCGCGCAACAAGCGGGCGCGCTCGGCGTCTCGTTGGGGCCGCGCGTGCTGCGTGCGGAAACGGCGGCGGTGGTCGGCGTGACGCTGGCACTGGCTGCGCTCGGCGAGCTGACGCCGTCGGTGTAAAGCGCGGTTGCGCCTCAGCGCTTCTTTTGCTCCGTTCATATGGGGCTTAGGACAGGCATTGGGGCAAATAAGGTGCGGGGATTGTCAGGCAGATTGACACCTGTATAATGTGGAAGCGTCATCGTTGGCAACGCAAAATCGGGAGGGCGCATCTTTGGAGACGGCAAAACGAGAGCGGCTCAGCCGCAGCGTGACAGAAACCGAGCAACTTGGCGAGCGCCTCGGCGCAGCGCTGCACGGGGGTGAGCTGATCTGTTTGGCCGGTGAATTGGGCGCGGGCAAAACTGCCTTCACACGCGGAATCGGGCGCGGTTGGGGAGCTGCTGAGCCGATCACCAGCCCCACTTTTACATTGATCCACGAACACCACCGCACGAGCGACCGTCAAACGCTCTACCACGTGGACGGCTACCGGCTCAGCGGCGCGGCGGACGCTTGGACGGTGGGGCTGGACGAGCTGCTACACGGAGAGGGCGTGGTCGTGATCGAGTGGCCGGAAAACGTGGCCGACGCGCTGCCGCAAGAGCGGCTGTGGATGACATTGGACTTTGTGGACGACCAGACGCGGCAACTGACCTTCCAAGCCAACGGCGCGTGGGCAGTCGCACTCTTGGCGGCGCTGGAGGACTGAGGGAGACGCACATTGCTTTTGGCACTGGACACAGCAACGCGGGTGCTCAGCCTGGCACTGCACGACGGAGAGCGCGTCCGTTACGAAGCCACGTGGCACACCGCCAACAACCACACTGTGGAACTGGCCCCCGCCATCCAGGGCGCGTTGATGCACTGTGACATACAACCGCAGGCGCTGCGAGCGGTGGCGGTGGCGCTGGGGCCGGGTTCTTTTACGGGACTGCGCATAGGGCTAAGCGCCGCTAAAGGGTTGGTGTTGGCTTGGGAACTGCCGCTCGTTGGCGTGCCCACGCTGGAGATCACGGCGGCGAGCGTGCCGCGCTTTGAAGGCACACTGATCGCAGTGTTGCAAGCCGGACGCAAGCGCATCTGTGCGCAACGTTTTGTCTGGGAAGATGCGGGCTGGTGTGCTGACGCTGACGCCGCCATCACGAGCTGGGAGCAGCTGTTGGCGGACGTGGACACACCCACGCTGGTCGCAGGCGAGATAGACGAGGCAGGGCGCGCGCAAATCGCCGCTGTGCCAAACGTACAGAGTGCCTCCGGCGCGGTGAACTTGCGGCGGGGAGGCTTCCTCGCTGAGATCGCATGGGAACGCTTGCGCGCAGGCCGCACCGACGCCCCGCGCACGCTGGCGCCGATCTATTTGCACCAACCCGGAGTACCGCATCCATGAGCACGCCTTATACGCTGCGCGCCATGCGCAACGAAGACATCCCGCAAGTTGTCGCCATTGACAAGCTCTCTTTCACGTTGCCCTGGTCAGAAAAAACTTACGCCTTCGAGATCGAAAACAGCCGCGTTTCACACTTGGCTGTGCTGGAATGGGACGCACCGCTGCGGATCTGGCAACGGTTATGGCAACCATTGCGCCGCGCACCCGCGCAGCGTCCGCTGGTGGGCTATGTGGCGAGCTGGATCATCGCCGGAGAGGTGCACATCAGCACGATTGCCGTGCATCCGACCCATCGCGGGCACGGGCTGGGGGAATTGCTGCTGGCGGGGATGCTGCTGCGCGCCTATCATTTTGGCGGGCAATATTCGGTCTTGGAAGTACGCGAAAGCAATTTGACGGCGCGCGCGCTGTATGAAAAATATGGGTATCGTGTGGTGGGACGACGGGAAGGCTACTACCGCGACAACCAAGAAGACGCACTGCTGATGCAAGTTGCCCCGCTGGATGCAGCTTACCGTCAGCTTTTGGAACGTCACTTGGCCGCCTTGCGAGCGCGTACCCCGTACACAGACCGTTTTACGCAACCGCAGCCAAACAAAAGGAGCGTATAAGGTGTCGGAAGAAAAAAGCTTGGAAGAGCGCCGCGCGGCCCTGGATGCCGTCGCGCAACAAATTCGGCAATGTCAAGAGTGCCCGCTCCACAGCGCGCGCACGCGCACCGTCCCGGGCGCCGGTCGCGTGGACGCTGAGATCATGTTCATCGGCGAGGCCCCCGGCTACCACGAGGATCAGCAGGGGTTGCCCTTTGTCGGCGCGTCCGGCAAGTATTTGGGCGAGCTGCTGGCACAGATCGGCTTGGGACGTGGCGATGTATTCATCACCAACGTGGTCAAGTGTCGCCCGCCCGGCAACCGCGATCCGCAACCGGTAGAGATCAACACCTGCGTGCCGATGTACCTGGAAAAGCAAATCGAGATCATCAACCCCAAGATCATCGCCACACTGGGGCGCTTCAGCATGTCGCTTTTCTTCCCGAAAAACGCGCGCATTTCCAAGATTCACGGCCAGCCGCGCAAAGCCGATGGGCGCATCTACTACCCGCTCTACCATCCGGCAGCGGTGTTGCGCAACCCGAACTTGCGCCCCGTGATGGAAGCGGACTTCAAGCGCATGACCGAGCTGCTGAAGGAGATCGAGCAACTGGGGGGCGAAGTGGACGACGCCCCGCCTCCGCCTAAGCAACTGAGCTTATTCTAGGCCCGCGAACACGTGCCGTTGGCGACGCAGGGCGCGCCGCGCGACCGACGCAAAATGTCACCGGTCGCGCGGCGCGCCCGTCCTGCGCAGCCGCTCAGATCCTTGTGCGGACATCGCCGCACCCACGTTACGCCTTCTTGGTACGCTTGCGGCGCGTGCGCGGTTTCTTTGCAGCTTTCTTCGCCAGCAGCTCCAATGCCTGCTCCAACGTCACGGCTTCGGCCTCCATGCCTTTGGGCAGCGAGGCGTTGAGCCGTCCGTGCTTCACATACGGTCCATAGCGTCCCGCGTAAATGGCTACCGGTTTGTCGTCGTCGGGGTGTGCGCCCAAATCGCGCAGCTTTTCCACGCGCCGCCGCGCGCTTTTCTCTTGCGCCAGCAACTCCAACGCTCGCTCCAGCGTGATTTGCAACACGTCGTCGGAGGCGGTCAGTGAGCGGTATTCGCCATTGTGCCGCACATAGGGGCCAAAGCGCCC
>CAZZNC010000137.1:0-6703 GCA_964655405.1 uncultured Anaerolineaceae bacterium
CGCGCAGACTTTCATCAATGCGCGTTGCCCACCTTGCAGCGCCCCGACCGCTTCCGCTCCGACGGGTGCGCCGCGCAGCCCCCCACGCGCGCCAATGCTTCCGCAGAGCCACCGGTCGCGCCGCTGTTGTGGCACATGCTCACCCGCCGCTAGGGGCTGCACGTGCCCAGCCACTGCGCCGTCAGCGCGTCGAGCGTACCGTCCGCTGCGATCTCGGCCAAAGTGCGTTCGGTCTCTTGCACCAAGCGAAAATCCCCTTTGCGCAGCGCAATCGCGTAAGGTTCGGGGACGCTGGTGGTCGGCGCGCGTGCCAGTTCTGGATACGCGCAAAGCCACTGCGCCGCGCTGACCGTATCCACCAAGGCCGCATCCGCGCGCCCTTCTTGCACCGCTTGGAACGCTTCCTGAGGCGACATCACGCGCAAAATGTGGAGCACATGCAACCGCCGCGCCCAACGTCGTGCGGCCATGTCCCCTGCCGAAGCCAGCTCCACCGTCAGCGTTTTTCCGTCCAGCACGCGCATATCCGCGTAGGGTGTTTCCGCGCGAAAAATCAGCGCTTGCCCCGCGTCGAAATACGGCGCGGAGTAATGCACCCATTCCTCGCGTGCAGGGTCGGGGATCAAACCTGCGATCAGCATATCCACCTCGCCCGTATAAAGCGCGTCGTAAAGCCCATCGTAGCCCATAATCAAGATATGCGTTTCCACGCCCAATCGCTGCCCGATCGCGCGTGCCAAGTCCGCTTCCAACCCCTGGATGCCGTCCGGCGTCCACTGCGCGAAGGGAGGATAGCTCGGGTCCAGCCCCACGTAGAGATCACCGTTGATCTGCACGCGCCGCCAGGTCATATCCACCGGCCCCAGTGGAGCGCCCGGGCGGGTGAGTACCCACAGCGCCGCACCCAATGCCAGCAACGTCAGGGCAGCCAGCCCTAGCGTGGTTTTGCGCAACCAACGGCCTTTCATCGCGTCTCCTCTCGGCGGCATTGTACCATGCACGCAGCGTTCCCCCGCGTGGAAAGGCGGCGCGCGCGAGGTCAGCGCCCGCGTCAGCGTGGCGCTGGGCGACGTGCGCGCCGCCCAGGGGCGGGCAAGGTCAGCGCAACGCGGCGCGTCAAGTGCCGCGTGTGCTGGCGAGGTCGCCCCGTCGCCCACGCCCGCGTTTTGTACACTTTCCACAAAGCGCCCCCCTCGCGCCGCAGCAAAACTTGACACAGGCCCCGTACCTGGGATACAGTCGGGCCGGTTGAATGAATCAACGAAATGGAAATTTAACAGCCTATGACCCGCGCACGTGCTTTTCTCGTCCTTCTTGTCGTCGTGTTCCTCGTCATTATTATTGGCGGGGCTTTCGGCGTTGGGAGGGCCTGAGAAGGCAGCTCACGGGTTTGTCGAGTGACACAAAACCTCCCAACACGGGAGGTTTTTTTGTGCACCATCGCGCGTGCCAAAAGGAAACAATTGATGCTAAGCGACCTGGTCCTTTTGCCTGTCATTTTGATTAGCGGCCTCCTTCTCCTGGTTCTGGAGAAGGGGGAAGAAACGGTTGGGACAGCCGCGCATGTTTGAACGTGCCGCGAGCCGCCAGCGCGAAAAGCCGTCCTAACCACGCATAAAACAGGACGGCTTCTTTTATGGGAAATGCCAATCGGCAGTACCGCAGGAGACTTGACTTATGCCTTTGCGCTCAGATCGCATCAAAAAAGGCTTTGAACGAGCCCCCCATCGGAGCTTGCTCAAAGCGACTGGCGTCACCGACGCCGACATGGGAAAGCCTTTCGTCGCCATCGTCAACTCGTACATTGACATTATCCCCGGGCACGTGCATTTGCAACGCTTCGGCCAATTGGTCAAACAAGCTGTGCGCGAAGCGGGCGGCGTGCCCTTTGAGTTCAACACCATCGGCGTAGACGATGGGATCGCGATGGGACACATCGGCATGAACTTCTCGTTGCCCAGCCGCGAGCTGATCGCCGATTCGGTGGAAACGATGATCATGGCGCACGCCTTCGACGCCATGATCTGCATCCCCAACTGCGACAAGATCGTGCCCGGGATGCTGATGGGCGCTTTGCGCGTGGACATCCCCACCATTTTCGTCAGCGGCGGCCCCATGCCCGCCGGTCGCACACCAGACGGGCGGGTTGTGGACTTGATCAGCGTCTTTGAGGGCGTGGGCGCGTACAAAGCGGGCAGCATTGACGAGGCAGAACTCAAGCTGCTGGAAGATTACGGCTGCCCCTCGTGCGGATCGTGTTCCGGCATGTTCACCGCCAACTCCATGAACTGCCTGACGGAAGTTTTGGGCTTGGGCTTGCCGTATAACGGCACGGCGCTGGCTGAAACGCCGGAACGCGAGGCACTGGCGCGCGCCGCCGCCCGCCAGATCATGGCGTTGCTTGAGCGAAACCTCACGCCGCGCCAAATCGTCACCGCCGAGGCCATCGACGACGCCTTCGCGCTGGATATGGCGATGGGCGGCAGCACCAACACCGTGCTGCACACGCTGGCGCTGGCCTATGAGGCTGGGATCGACTACCCACTGGAGCGCATCAACCAGGTGGCCGAGCGCGTCCCGCACATCTGCAAGATCAGCCCCGCTTCCAACTGGCACATGGAAGATTTGCACCGTGCAGGCGGCATCCCCGCCATCCTGCACGAGATCGGCAAACGCAAAGGCACGCTGCATCTGGATCGTGTCACCGTCACCGGCAAGACCTTGCGCGAAAACATCGCCGACGCGCAGATCAAAGATACCGAAGTCATCCACACAGCCGAAGCGCCTTACCACGAAACCGGCGGCCTGGCGATCCTTTTCGGCAGCCTGGCGCCGGACGGCGCGGTGATCAAGACCGGCGCTGTGCCAGAAGGCGTGCACCGCCACAAAGGCCCCGCGCGCGTTTACGAAAGCGAAGAAGCGGCCTCGCGCGGCATCCTCAACGGCGAAGTGCAGGCCGGCGACGTGGTCGTCATTCGCTACGAAGGGCCGCGCGGCGGGCCCGGGATGCAAGAGATGCTCGGCCCGACCGCCCAAATCCAGGGCATGGGCTTGGGGGACAGCGTGGCGCTGGTCACCGACGGGCGTTTTTCCGGCGGCAGTCGCGGCATCTCCATCGGCCACGTCAGTCCGGAGGCCGCCGCACGTGGTCCGCTGGCCGCCGTGCAAGACGGCGACCTGATCGAAGTTGACCTGGACGCGCGCCGCCTGGATTTGCTGGTTGACCCCGCCGAAGTGCAACGCCGCCTGGCCGCGTTGCCCCCCTTCCAAATCGACATTCCCAGCCGTTGGCTGCGCCGCTATGCCAAATGGGTCAGCAGCGCCAGCACCGGCGCGGTGTTCTTGGACTGAAACGCACACGAGAGAGCGAGGAAAGTATGCAAAAGTCCGACTGGATTTGGTTCAACGGTGAATGGAAGCCCTGGGACGAAGCAAACGTCCATGTCAGCGTTCACGCGCTGCACTACGGTTCGAGCGTCTTCGAGGGCATCCGCGCCTATGCCACGCCGCAAGGCCCCGCGATTATGGCACTGGAAGCACACGTGCAGCGGCTCTTCAACTCCTGCAAAATCGCGCGCATCGAAGTGCCCTACACGTTCCAAGAGATCAGCGACGCCATTGTGGAAACGGTGGCGCGCAACGGGCACGAAAGTTGCTACATCCGCCCGCTGGTCTTTCGCGGAACAGGGCAAATCGGGCTGGACGGGCGCGCCTGCCCCAGTGAAATGATCATCTTCACGATCAACTTTGGGCGCTATCTGGGCGAAGAAGCCGTTGAGCAGGGTATTGACGTGATGGTCAGTTCCTGGCGACGCATGGCGCCGGACACGCTCCCCGCGTTGGCAAAAGTCGGCGGGCAATATGTCGGTAGCCAACTGATCACGATGGAAGCCAAAGACAACGGCTTCGCCGAAGGGATCGCGCTGGACGTCAACGGCTACATCAGCGAGGGCGCAGGCGAAAATGTGTTTCTCGTCTTCGGCGAAACGCTCTACACCCCGCCGCTGGCCTCGTCCATTCTGGGCGGCATCACCCGGGCCAGCGTGTTCCAACTGGCACAGGATTTGGGTTATGAAGTGCGCGAGCAAAACTTGGCCCGCGAAATGCTTTACATCGCCGACGAAATGTTCCTCGCCGGCACAGCAGCGGAAATTTCGCCCGTGCGCTCGGTAGACCGCGTGCCAGTGGGCGCGGGCAAACGTGGCCCTGTCACACGCCGCATCCAAGAGGAATTTTTCGCTATCACGTCCGGCAAAATACCGGATCGCTTTGGTTGGCTGACGCCGGTGCGCGCATAGACTGCCGCCGACGAACAGCACACGCCCCGAAGTTGACACGAGGCAGACGCAGAACCCCAAGCTATGCAAGGAGAATGAGCAGTGAAACTGACCGGCGCTGAGATTTTACTGGAATGCCTAATCCGCGAAGGCGTGAACACGATCTTCGGTTACCCGGGCGGGGCGAACTTGCCCATCTACGACGCCATGACCAACTATCCGCAGCTCCGCCATGTGCTCACGCGCCACGAACAGGGCGCCACCCACGCGGCGGACGGTTACGCGCGCGCGACCGGCAAGGTCGGCGTAGCCATGGCGACATCCGGCCCGGGCGCAACCAACATGACCACCGGCATCGCCACCGCCATGATGGACTCTTCCCCCATTGTCTGCATCACCGGACAGGTATCCACAACCGCCATCGGCACGGACGCTTTTCAGGAAACGGACGTGACCGGCGTCACTTTGCCGATCACCAAACACAATTACCTGGTGGAAGACGTCAACGACCTGGCTTACATCGTGCGCGAAGCATTCCACATTGCACGCACAGGACGCCCCGGGCCGGTGCTGATTGACTTCCCGAAGGATATCCAAAACGACGAGACCGAGTTCGTCTATCCCGAAGGCGAGATCCGGCTCCCGGGCTATCACCCACAGCGCGAAGCCCGCGAAGAAGAGATCGAAGCTGCATTGCGTTTGATCGAGGAAGCCGAGCGTCCGGTCATCTTGGCTGGGCACGGCGTGCTGATGTCCGGCGCGATGAAAGAGGTGTTGGAGTTTGCCGAACGTACACAAACCCCCTTTGCGTTGACGCTGTTGGGCAAGGGCGGTTTGCCGGAAGTACACCCGCTTTCGTTGGGCATGATGGGGATGCACGGCACGGGCTACGCTAACCTTGCGATCCAAAACGCCGATTTGCTGCTGGCTTTCGGGATGCGTTTTGACGACCGCGTGACCGGCAACCTGGACACTTACGCGCTCAAGGCGCGCAAGATCCATGTGGACATCGATCCTTCCGAAATGAACAAGGTCGTGCCGGTGGACGTGCCCATCATCGGGGACTTGAAAACCGTGCTCGGGCAGGTGTTGCCGCGCCTCAACAAAATGGAACACAAGGCATGGCTGGCACAAATCCGCGATTGGATGGAAGACGCCGACGAGCGCGACATCATCAACCGCCACGTGACCGATAAATTGCTGGCCGCACACGTGATCCGCGATCTGTGGGAAACGACCAAGGGCCAGGCCGTTGTGGTGACCGACGTGGGACAACATCAGATGTGGGAAGCGCAATACTACCCGCATGACCGCCCGCACACACTGATCACCTCCGGCGGGTTGGGCACAATGGGCTTCGGATTGCCGGCGGCCATTGGCGCAGCAGTCGGGCTGGGCACGGCAGACGTGTGGGCCATCGTCGGCGACGGCGGTTTCCAGATGACCCTAAGCGAGCTGGGAACGGCCATGCAAGAGCGCGTGCCGCTCAAAATCATGGTGATCAACAACGGCTACTTGGGCATGGTGCGCCAATGGCAAGAGCTTTTTTACGGCGAACGTTACAACGCTACGCCCATGCACAATCCGGACTTTATCAAGCTGGCGAAGGCTTACGACATTCCGGCGCGGCGTATCACCAAGCGCGAAGATGTCGTTGCTGCGGTGAAATGGGCAGAAAGCATCAACGATCAGCCGGTGCTGGTCGAGTTCGCGGTAGAGCAACTGGACTTGGTGTACCCGATGGTGCCTGCCGGCGCCGACTTGCACGACATGATCCGCCGTCCCGCGTCTTCTGACAACGCGATCTAACGCACGAGTGCGAACTGCGAGCCAAGAGGAAAGGTCTGGAGCAATGAAACAAACATTGGTGGCGCTGGTGGAAAACAAACCCGGCGTGTTGAACAGAGTGGCGAGCCTGTTTCGTCGGCGCGGTTTCAACATCGACAGCCTGACAGTGGGCCGCACCGAAAACCCCGCGATCTCGCGCATGACGATAGTGGTGGACGCGGATGCGGAGAAGGTCAAGACGCAGCTTTACAAACTGGTGAACGTGATCCAAGTGGAAAACGTAACCGAACTGCCGGAGATCAGCCGCGATCTGGCACTGGTCAAGGTACAAGTGGACAGCCAAACGCGCGGCGAAGTCGTGCAGCTTTGCGACATCTTCCGCGCGCACATCGTAGACGCCACGCCGGAGGCCGTAATCGTCGAGATCACGGGCGGTGAGGACAAGATCACCTCCATGATCGAGTTGCTGCGCCCCATCGGCATCTTGGAGATGGTGCGCACCGGCATCGTGACCATGACGCGCGGCGAGCACATCCTTTCTCCGAACGGCTACCAGCCGCGCGGGAACGGCAGCAACGGTCAATATACCACGGTCATTTGAGCACAACGCGCATAAGGAGCACATCGTGGCAACTCTT
>CAZZNC010000138.1:0-6646 GCA_964655405.1 uncultured Anaerolineaceae bacterium
GAAAAACACCCTAGCACGGAACTTTACACCGGCAATGGACACAAAAAACGACGGGTTCCCCTAGAGGCTAACCCGCCGTTTGCATCAGGCCTGATGCGCCGCGAAAACGCTATTTGGCGTAGTCCACCGCGCGCGTTTCACGGATGATGGTCACTTTGATCTGCCCGGGATACTGCATCGTTTCCTCGATGCGGCGCGAAATGTCACGAGCCAAGCGCGTCGTTGCCAGATCGTCAATGTCCTCCGGCTTGACCATGATGCGCACCTCGCGTCCGGCTTGCAGCGCGTAGCTTTGCTCCACGCCCTTGAATTCTTTGGCGACTTCTTCCAGCGCCTTGACACGGCGGATGTACGTTTCCAGGCTTTCGCGGCGTGCCCCGGGACGTGCGCCGGAAATCGCGTCCGCCGCCTCGACAATCATGGCCTCGACACATTCTTGTTCCACCTCGTGATGGTGGGCGGCAATGCAGTTGACCACTTTGGGCGGCACGCCGTAACGTTTGGCGAACTCCGCGCCGATTTGCGCGTGCGTGCCCTCGATTTCATGATCGATGGCCTTGCCGATGTCGTGCAACAACCCGCCGGCTTTGGCCATCGCCACGTCTGCGCCTAACTCTGCCGCGATCATGCCGGCAATGTGGGCCGTTTCGATGGCGTGTGCATGTTGGTTTTGCCCGTAACTGGTGCGGAACTTCAGCCGCCCCAGCAGCTTGACCAGCTCGGGATGCAGCCCGGGCACGCCCGCCTCATAGACGGCGCGCTCGCCTTCTTCGCGCACGATCTGTTCGACTTCCTTGTGCGCGTCTTCCACCAATTTTTCGATGCGCGCGGGGTGGATGCGCCCGTCCAACACTAATTTTGCCATCGCGCGCCGCGCGATCTCACGACGCACAGGATCGAAGCTGGAAATGGTCACCGCCTCCGGCGTATCATCTACGACCACGTCCACGCCGGTAGCCTGCTCGAAGGCGCGAATGTTGCGCCCGTTGCGCCCGATGATGCGTCCTTTCATGTCTTCGGTGGGCAACGGCACGACGCTCACGGCGATCTCGTTGACGTGCTCGGAGGCGATGCGCTGGATTGCCAACGCGATGATGTCCCGTGCACGGCGGTCGGCTTCCAGCTTGGTTTCCGCCTCAATCTCGCGGATGCGGCGTGCCATATCTTGGCGGGTTTCTTGTTCCACCATAACGAGCAGCTCTTGACGAGCCTCGTCGCGCGTCAAGCTGGCAACGCGCTCCAATTCGGCTTTCTGTTCCTCGTACATGGTGTTGATCTCGTTCTGGCGCCGGTCGAGCTTGCTCTGGCGCTTGTTGAGGTTCTGTTCGCGCTGTTCCAAACGCTCGTAGCGTGCATCGAGGTCTCCGCGCCGTTTTTGCAGGCGGTCGCTTTCGCGGTCGAGTTCCACACGGCGACGCTTGGCGTTTTCCTCCGCTTCGCGTTGAATGCGTAAGGCTTCGTTCTGGGCGTCCATGACGGTTTGTTTCGCTTGGTGTTGCGCGTCTTTCAAGATGCGCTCGGCCTCGCTCTCCGCTTCTCGCCGACGCTTTTGTCCCTGGAGGTTCTGAGAGACAAGCAGCCCACCTACCCCCAACCCAATTCCGATGACCAACCCGATGAGAGCCATAACGATTTCCATAGTATGTAGCGCCGTCGCCTGCCCTGCTGTGGTTCCGAGAACGGCAGCGCCTACCTCCTTTCTGCAACCTGCACGTTGTCAGTTTGTCACGTTGTGTTTGTGCCGTCGGTATCCTCGGCGAAATAATCCGGCTGTGTGGTTTCGAGTTCGTCCAGCACCTCTGCGACCACTTCGCGGACGACGGCATACGCAAAACCGCGCCGTTGTAAAAAGCCAGCCAATTTACTGCGCGCTTCGCGCCGTTTCAACCCGCGTAAGCGCCGCACGCGCGACTGAGCCGCACGGAGAGCAGAAGCTCGCGGGTCCACCTCTTGCAACGCCGCCTCGATCACATCTGCCGCGATGCCTTTTTGACGCAGCTCGTAGCGCAGCGCGCGCAAACCACGCGGGCGGAAATGCTCGCGATTTTCGATCCAGTATGCGGCAAAAGCGCGGTCGTCCACATAGCCCAGGCGTTCCAACTTGGTCAGCGCCACCGCAATCACAGCATCCGGTGTTTTTTTGTTCGCCAAATATCTCCGCAGCTCGGCCACGCTGTAGGGACGACGTGCCAACAAGCGCACCGCTCGATCTGTGGCCCGCTCGACGGCGTCGGATTGACGCAGCGCGTCAATTTCCGCCTCGGTGAGCCGTTGCCCGACGCGCAAATGCGCAGCCAGGATCGCGGGCAAGCCGAAAGCATATTCGCCGTCCAAATACACGTTGACGCGCTCGGCATGGCGTTTTTGTGCTTCTAGTGCTGTGATCGTTCGGTCACTTGTCAAAACAGCGCCCTCGCGTAAAAAAACACAACAGCCGTCGGTAACCACCACGGCTGTTGTGGAATAGGTGCAAACACTAATTGGGATTAGGAACTCATGCAACAAACGACCCAAACGCCGTCGCTGCGAACGCGGGCCGGATAGCTTGTACTCGTGAGGGCATCAGATGTACGAAAAAGGCTCACCTTTTTCTTGCAGACGGGCAGCCAAATCTTTGATGCGTTCCGCCTCAGCACATTCCTCCTCAAAGCATCCGCATCCCCGCTCCTATTTCCATAAGTGCGGCACACGTTGATATGCCCCGAGGCCTTTTGTCATACTGTAACGACGTCGTCTGTAGCTGTATTGCGATCTGTTTCGCACACTTGCCGCAATGATGTTTGCCCTATTTCATTAACGGTTTTGGTGGCGAACACGCTCCGGCGCGCAGCCAAAATCCTTCAGGGCACCCTCACAGTGGCCCTGTTTGAGTTCCACAAGTCAGCCGTGGTTAGTTCCATTGCCTCTATTGCTCTATTATGCCTAGAAGTTTCCGATTGCACAAGCAAAAGCGATCCATGACAATGCAATCGCTTGCATGAACTATGATAGACTGGGCTTGTGGCTATCCCAAACGGGTTTACCAAGCCCTGCGGCCCTCGCTCGATCTTCGGAGATGAATAGAGGTAAGTTGACAATGGACAATGCATTTTCCCTTCCCGGCGATGACGATCACGATGATGAAAACAATGGCCCGCTTCCGCCACCACCCGATGAAAACGGAGACAACTGGCGCGACGATCTAGGTTTGCCGCTCAATGATGCGCGCCCCCCTTCTGTAGGCGCAGAAATGCTTCAGCGCGCCATCGAAAGCCGATTGGCTCGGGAACGGGCTTTTTTGCTGGCTAACCGAGACCAGCCGGAAATCATTGCGCGCCGCATGGGAGAGATAGCCAGAAGCACCAAAGCGATGTTGGCCGTTCAAGGGCCATTCCGTCCCAAAGTCATGCGTTTTGCTTTGGAGCTGGAGCCGCGCTATTGGGCGGCTTATGGGCATCTCGATGAGGGACTCAAGTTCTGCTACTATTTGATCTCCGTTGCTTTTAATTTGAAGGATAGCCAGCTCCAAAGCAGAGTTTTTGCCCTGTGGGGACATTTCACACTTTTTCTGCGACGGGAAACGGTTACCCATGATCTTTTCACGTGGGCGTTGGAAAAGATCGAAGAAACCGATCGTGCGGATCTCAAGCTGTTGTTGCGCACAGAGCTTTTCAATGCGCGCGTGCTCAAGATGAAACCGGCGGAACTTGCCGCCGAAGCGGAAACACTGTTGGCCGAAGCCGAGCAGTTGCATTTTCCCTACATCAAAGGGCGCGTGTACTACACACTCGCGCGGTACTATCAATACATCGGCGAACGAATACGCGCCTTTGAGTATGCGCAGCAAAGCCTGTGTTACTTCTATCCCGACAACACGTTGGAACTGACCACCCAAGTTGTGGGCAGCATGTACGCCAACATCGCCGCCAGGGGCACGAGCCATCAGGCTTACGTTGGACGCTTGCTGTCTTTGTGGGATCAGTTGGTCGCGCGCAACATCAACCCTTGGTATCGAGCCGCCGCTTTGCACTTTCAAGCCCACGAATTTTTCGTGCGAGCGTTCTATCACCGCGCCCGCTACTATATTTTGCACGCCTGGCTGACCTATTGCAGCGTTCCCGACCGCGTAGGGTGCACCCAAGCCCAACATATGTTGGGGTTGCTGCACACCAAGCTAGGGAACTGGAAAGCGGCCCAATACCACCTCCAGGTAGCATGGAAACGTTATGCAGCCCTTGGAGACACAATCCGCGCACTGCACGCACTACATGCTTGGGCTTATGTGGAAGTGGAACGCCAGAACTATGCTTGTGCCTTATACAAACTCCTCAAGGTGCGCAAAGACATATTGAAGCATGTAGACGATCCAGAGATGCGCAAACACATGCTGGATCTGATAGATGCGGACATTGCCGAGATGCGAAAACACGTGCAGGAAAACCACGATGGGGCCAATCCATGTGCTGAAGAATGAGCCACCATATCGAAGCTCTTGCATAACGTGCAAAGCGCAGACACAAAACACGCACTGGGCAAGAAGGGGGCTTGCCCAGTGCGTTTCGCGGATTGGTATCTACGCTCCCCAGCGAACTACCAGCCGCCACACCCAGGACCCATCGGCAAAGGGCACTCCGGCGGGGTGTAGTTGGCGTTCAGATAGAACGTGCGCGCCGCGAGAGTTTGCCCGTTTTCCGCCTGAGCCGTGCTGTGTTGATTCGGCATAACGGCGAAAGCGGCTGCCACCACTACCAAAGCCACGACCAACGTCACAACCACGATATAGCGTTTCATAGGTTCACCTCGTCTCTCGACTGCTGAGGGGCGCGCTCTGCGGCGAGGCCTGCGTCGCAAAGGAACGCCCGTTTCCGACGATGACGCGCGTCGAAGCATCTTCAGCATGGCAGAAACGAGGGGGCATTTTCGACCCCATAACGGTCATTTTGCGGACAAAAAGCGGACTGTCGGACAGAAAAAACAGAAAGGGGAAGGTTAGGAAGCGTCCGAGCGAGCTTGCACATTGGTGCGGGCGATGCGCAACACGTCACGGGTGCGCACGGTTTCGCGGGTGATGCGCACTTCCTGCATCCCGTGCCAGCCGACAGTGGTCATGTATTCAACGGTCAATGCCCCACGATAGTTGGCGTGGTGCAAATCTTCCACCCACTGAATCAGGTCTATGGTGCCCATGTCGTGGGCCGTTTGCAATTGACCGCGTCGTGCCTGGCGCACGTGCACATGGGCGACGTGTTCCAGCAACGGCAGAATTTCTCGCCGTACAATGCCTTGCACCGCGAAATGGGCATAGTCCAGCGTCACACTCAGCCCGGGGACGGCTTCTAGCAACAACAAGGCTTGTTCCGGACGTTGGGCAACGGAATCCAAATGCGGCTCGAAGGAAAGGCGTAGGCCGCTTTCTTCCATTGCTGCGACCATGCGCAACAGCGCCGGCACAGAGCGTGCCAAGCTATGCGCTGCTCCGTCCGGCTGCACGATCCCCGGCGTGATGGTGATGCCGGGCGTGCCCAGCGCCATCGCGAAGGGGATCAACCGCTGGAAGAGCGCCAAATGTGCTTCTCGGCGTGCAGGGTCTGGCGCGTTGATGTGCGGTAGCAACAAATACAAATCCGCGATCTGCAAATCGAACGCCGCCAACAAGTCCAAAATGCGCGCTGCTTCGGCTTGGGGATGGGCCGCAGCATGGCGCACGTCCAGATGCGGGCCAGAACCAAGATCAATGTAGCGGAAGCCCAGCCGCGCAATCGTACCGATAGCTTCTTCCAAAGGCAGATTGTTGTACGCCCAGGCGTGACAAGCGATGTGCAACTCCGGCATGGCGTGTGCTCGCGTTTCGCTCGGTGTGGCTACGGATCGGTTGGCGGGCAATGTCCCACCGCGTTTGATTATATGCGGGAGCGGCGTCGGTGGCTACTTTCTGCGCGAGCACGTGGCCCGTGAATTCGTTACACTAAGCGCAACGCTGCGCAGAGACACAAAACGGAGGCAATCCACGCATGAACTTTGACGCGGTGACGATCATGGCGCTGGTGGACGAGCTGCGCGAGACGCTGCAAAACGGGCGCGTGCAGGATAGTGTGCAGATTAACCCATCCACCTTCGGGCTGGAAGTTTACGCCCAACACCAGCGCCACTATGTGCTGCTGAGCGCCGATCAGCGTTGGTCGCGCGTGCATGTGGCCGCGCAAAAGCTGCGGCGCGGCGTGCCAACCCCCTCGCCGTTGGGCTTGCTGCTGCGCCGCTACGCGGAAGGCGCGCGCATCATACGCATCACTCAGCCACTTTGGGAGCGCGTGCTCACCTTTGAGCTGGACGGGCCGGAGGGCGTCTTTTCGCTGGTCTGCGAGCCGATGGAGCGACGCGCCAACGTGCTCTTGGTGCGCGACGACGGCGTGATCGTGGATTGCGCGCGGCGGGTGGGTGCGGCGGAAAATCGCGTGCGGCAAAGTTTGCCCGGACAACCTTACGTACCACCGCCGCCGCAAAAACTCAAGCGCGATCCTTTCACGCTGACACGCCCACAGTTAGCGGATATGCTGGACAGCACCCCCGGCGAACGCACGCGCCAAATCCTGACGCGGCGACTGCTGGGCTTCAGCCCGCAGGCCGCCAAAGAGATCACTTACCGCGCAACGGGCAAGGTCAACACCAA
>CAZZNC010000139.1:0-6646 GCA_964655405.1 uncultured Anaerolineaceae bacterium
CGTCGGGCCGCGTGTTCAAAGGCGGGCACGGCATCCGAAAGGTTGTAGCGCGCCTCGATCAGCGGTTGTACATCGACCAAGCCCTGTTCCAACAAGCGCAGCGCCACATCGAAGGGGCCGCAGCGGCTGCCCACAACGTGGATTTCGTCCACGACCACGCGCGTCAAATCCGCTTGAGGCAAGCCGTGATAAGTGCTTTTGAGCACCAACGTGCCGCGTGGACGCACGATCTCCAGCGCATCGGCAAAGCCCGCCGGATTGCCCGTCACGTCCACCACCACATCGGCCAAACCGTTCGGCACGTCCTCGCGTCGCGCCGCGTGGATGCCCCAACGCGCCAAGAGTTGCGCTGGGCGCTCGTGCCGCACGATCACCGTCAGGTCCGCACCGGTGAGCTTGAGCACCTGCGCGATCAGCATCCCCAACTTGCCCGCGCCGACCACGACCACGCGGTCGGTGGGGTGGATGTGCACATCTTCGGGGATGCGGCAAGCCGCCGCCAGGGGTTCGGTGAAGACGGCTTGCTCGTCGGACACATCATCCGGCACGCGCAGCAGGTTTCGCCACGCCAAACGGAACACATCGGCAAACGCGCCGTCATAGTTGACGATGCCCAGCACCGAACGGTTGCGGCAATGTTCCGGTACGCCGCGTGCGCACATATCGCACTGTCCGCAAGCTACGTTGATCGTGCCGACCACGCGCTGCCCGCGCCACGCTTCCGGCCCGGCGACGACCTCGCCCACGAACTCATGCCCCAGCACCCCCCGAAAGCCCTTGTAACCGGCGATCAGCTCCAAGTCGGTGTTGCAAACGCCCGCCAACCGCAAGCGTATCAAAGCTTCGTCCGGCGCGGGGGTCGGCTGGGGGCGTTCGACCACGCGCAACGTTCCGTCGAAAAAGACCGCGCGCCCTTGCTGCGTGCTCATTGTGTACACTCCTCCTGTATATTGTTGCGCGCTGACCTTGCCAACACGCGGCTGCGTCCTTATAATCCCGCCGCACGAGTGCCTAACCCGAACTGGAGAATGTCAACGATGAAACGGCAGTCCGTTCAGCTTTTGAGCTTCCTTGTGCTGATCAGCGTGCTCTTGGCCGGTTGTGCACAAAAAACCGTGCTGCGCTTTTCCAACGAAACGCAGTGCGGAGACGCCACCATTACTTTTGTCAACAGCACCAACGGCGAAGAAAGCACCCTTAACGTACCACAAGGCCAGGAGGCCGAAATCGAACTCGCGCCCCTGGTCTCCTACCGCTACACGGTGGAATATCCACGCCAACCCGGCTATTTGCAATGCGACACCAAGCACGTGACCGTCCAACTGAAGCAAGGGCAAACGCTCAACGTCAGCTTGACCAGCGAGCTGGACGAAACATTGCAACAGGCCACCGCCACCGCCGAAGTCGCGCCGACAGCCACCCCGTGAAGCCATACGCCCCACGCAGCCATTCGCTACGTGGGGCGTCTTTAGTTCCCCCTACTCTGCCCAACCCTCCCAGGTAAAGGGTTGTTCTGGCACGACACCGCCCAGCGGATAGAGCAAACCATCCGCCGCACCCAGCCGCACAACGCGCACTTGCCATACAAACTCGCGCGGCGCGGCACCCGCGCCCAGGAAATCCGGCGGCACGTCCAACGACAATTGGCGCGTGGTGGCGGCGAAAACCGCCCCGCTGTTCTCGTCACGCAGCGCCACCAAATACGCCTCGTCTGCCGCCAATGGCCCCACTGAAAGCCACGTCAAACGCAACGGCCCGCGCACCTGGTCGTCCGCCTGCGGAAAAATCGGCGCGGGCGCGCGGTAAGTCGGCGTATAGGTTGGCGTTTCGCTGCCGGTGAAAGTCGGCGTGTAGGTCGGCGTGGGCGTAGGCGCGGGCACGTTGAGCATCTGCCCTTCGCTGAGCACAATCGGGCGCGTGCAACAGCAATTGGGCGACTCCCACGTGCAAGCGCCGCAATCTATGCCATCCGGCAGCGGGTTGAGTTCGCAAATTTGTTGCAACGAGCTATCGAACCGAATCGCAATGCTGCTCAGCGTGTCTCCGGACTGCACCGAATAGTCCTGCACAGCGAAACTTTGCTGCACCTGCAACGTGATCATCGGCGGGGCAGCGGTCGCCACCGCCGTTTGGGTCAGGTCTGCGCCGACGGGCGTGGCCGTTGGCGTTGGGCGCGGCACCAGGATTGTGGCCCCTTCACGCAACGCGGAGCATGTGCCCTCCCCGTTGGCCGCTTCGATAGCACCGATGGCCGCCGGATCGAAGTGACCGAAGCGGTAAGCAATGTCCCAACACGTGTCACCGGCTTGCACCACGTATTCATAGGGGCCGGGCGTGTCGGTAAAAGCGAGTGTCGGTGTGGCGGGGGGCGCGGGCGGCGTGGCGGTGAGCGTCACCGTCGGCGGCAAAGTCGGCGAAGGGGTGCGCGAAGCCGTCCCCTGCGCCCAGTGTGCCGCTCCCTGTGGCAAGGCAGGCAACGCGCCCAGCGCCACCTGTGCCGCGTAAAACGGCAGCACGCCCAACATCAGCGCAATCACAACCCAAAGTGTGCGTCGTTTCCTCACCCGTGAACTCTCCTCGCCCCCCAGTGCATCAACGTCTAGCGACTATCCCACGAAAAGCGTCGTGGGGACGTAAAAAAGACCTCGTCCACAATCAAATCTTGCGCGTCCACCGTCGCCACCGAAACCGTCCACTCGAAGGTATGCGTTTGGCCGTCGGCGGGCTGCCAGCCTTCCGGCAGGGTGTAGCTCAGATCGGTGGTCAGCGTCATGTGCTGCTCGCCGTTCTCCAAGTCCGTCAGCCGCACCACATAGCGCGCGTCCATGCCCAACGTGCCGGTGCTGCCCCAACGCAACGTCACGATCTGGTCAGCCATGAAACGCGCGTCGTCGTCCGGCGAAAGCAAATAGGGCGCATTGTAGGTCGGTGTGACGGTGGGCGTAGGTGTAAACGTGCCGTTGGGCGTCAACGTCAATGTGGCGGTGGGCATGGGCACAGGAACGCGGATGCGCTGCCCTTCGGTCAGCATCACCGAGCAGTTCGGCCCGCCATAACGCTCGCCGAAGTCGCATTGGAGGAAGGCCACTTCGGGGTTGAGCTGCGAAAGCGTCTCGACGCTGGTTTCGTACATATACGCAATGCCCATGATCGTCTCACCCGCCTGCACGGTGTGCCACGCCAACCCGGGGCGCAAAGTCGGCTCCAAGTTACGATAGTAGGCCAGCGCGTCCGGCGTGCCGAACTCATTGTAGACGATGGCTTCGGTGGGCGGAGGCGCGCCCCCACCTGTGCCGGTCACTTCATCGAGCGGCGCGCTTTGCATCGAAGTGTCGTCTGGCGCGCTCGGCGTGGGCGTAGGCCAGGGAATTTCCAACGTCTGGCCCAACTGCAATTCCTGTGGGCTGTTCAGCCCGTTGATCTCCAAGATGAGATCGATCACCGCCATATCGCGGTGGCCGCAACGCATCGCCATAGCCAGCACGGTATCGCCTTCGCGCGCCGTCTGGTAGCACGGCCCGGGGGTCGGTGTAGGCGTGAAGGTCGGCGGCGCAGGGGTAACGGTGGGCAAAAGCAGGGCCATCGGACGGGTCGGCGAAGGAAGCGGCGTCGCCGTCGGCGGTGAGGACGTGCCTTGTGCTGCCGGTGTAACAGTGACCGGCACGGGCTGCGCCGCAGTGGGCACCACGCCGTTTTCCGGCGGAACGTCGTTCGCGCGCCCGATCATCATGCCGATGCCAACGCCAGCCACAACGCCCAACACAACGCCCGCCAACAACAACAAACGCCACATGCGTCCGGTGAGGTCGCCGGCATAAAGATCGTCGTCACCCAACGGCGGCGGGGCAGCGCGGCGCGCGGAAGGCTCAACCGACGCCATAGGCACGACCGGCGTATGTTCCCCGGGCAGCACCGCGCCGCAGATCGAACACGTGCGCGCCGAAAGCGGCTGCGCGGCGCCGCAGATCGGGCATTCTTGCATCGGTTTTCGGCCCCGCCAGGGACGCGCTTTGCTCATCGTTCCTCCGTTTCAGCCGCCCACCCGTGCGTTGCGGAGGTGGGAGCTTGCCGGAGGGATTATACACCAGGGATTTTACGCTTGCCCAGCGTGCGCCCAAAAGCACAAACGGCCTCGCACGCACCGTCCCACGTCATTCCCAGATGCCAAAGGGGGATACATTCGGCGCATTTTGTGTTACCATTCTTCCGGCAAATCCCAAAACCATCAACCTGTGCGTAACCATTACCAAGAAAGGCGCGAAAGACTATGCGCGTAGTGATCAACCAAAAGAAAATCAAGCGCAACCGTCAACTGTCCCACATTCTCTTTTTGGTCAGTCTGGCGGGCATGGGCATCGGCTTCTTTTACACTTGGACCGCCGACCCCAACGCCCAAACCAGCCAAATTAGCTGTTTCATCCTGCCGATGCTGATGCTGCTGACGCTGATCTCAGTGCGCATGGCAAACACGTGGATTCGTGAGCCGCGCCCTGAGGACGTGTTGGAACAATCCTTCAAGGGACTGGGGAAAAAGTACACCATTTTTCACTATCTGCTGCCCGCCCCCCACGTGTTGATCGGGCCGGAGGGCGTGTTTACGGTCACGACCGTATGGCAAGAAGGGCAATACGCGGTCAAGGGCAAAAAATGGAGCGGCGACAGCGGCTTGGTGCGCAAGATTTTGGGCTATATGCGGCAAGATTTGCTCGGCAACCCATTCTCTGACGCGATGCTCGAAGCGCAACAAGTGCAGCGTTTGCTAGACAAGATCGCGCCCGATGCCGGCGTGGAAGTGCAGCCGCTGGTCGTTTTCACCAGCCCCAAAGTGGAAGTAGAAATCGAAGACCCGATGTTGCCGGTGCTCTACGCCGACCCCAAGCGCAGGCCGTCGTTGCGCGAGTATTTGAAGTCCCAGGCCAACAGTGGCCGCAAAACGCTCCGCACGGTTGATCTGGACAAACTGGACGAGCTTTACGGCTTGGTGACGCGGCGCGAGATCGCCGAAATGCTCGGCGAGCCGTTGCCCACGGGAGAAGCCGACACAAGCCAAGCGGATACGTCATTCAGCGACAAGTCGGGCACGGTCTTTGTGGCCCAAGCAGGGCAGCTCTACCACATCGGCGCAACGCATGGCCCGCTGGACGAGGCGCTCGACGCGCTGCGCGACATGGTGGAGGCCGATCTTTTCATCGTGCACCACTTCACCGCCCGTGATCCACACGCCAAAGCCCAGCAACTGCGCCGTAAATTCGAGCGCAAACAGCAAAGGCCCCATTGGTTTGGGTTGAGCAAAAAAGACGTGACCTGGCTCAAAGGTCACAAAGACGAAAAGTAGGCCCATGCCGCGCCGTATCTTTTGGGCGCTGATCGGTGTGCTGGCGTTAGGTTTTGCGCTGCGCGTATACGGGTTGGGCACGTCGCCGTTGCGCGGGGACGAGGCCTATGCCGTGCGCTACTGGGCACAAACGCCCGCCGAGGTGCTCCGCACGCAGGCCACCCACGAGCCGCACCCACTGGGCACGTTCTTCAGCTTTTACGCCTGGAAACAGGCTGTGGGCACGTCCGAGTTCGCCATGCGGATGCTTTCCGTGCTTGGGAACTGGCTCGGCATCGCGGCGATAGCGGCGTTGGCATGGCGGCTTTTCCGTGACAGGCGCGTCGCGCTTGGAGTGGCAGCGCTATGGGCAGCGCACCCGTTCCTGCTTTGGCACGCCCAGGACGCGCGCAATTATGCGATCTGGGCAGGGCTGAGCGCGTTGGCGATGACGGCGTTAGTGCGCGCGGCACAGCGAGATCGCCCGCGCGACTGGGTGCTTTACGTTGTGGCGGCGTGTGCGGCGCTGTATATGTTCTTTCTGGAGGTGTTCTTGTTGCCGCTCCATGCGCTGTATCTACTGGCGTTTCACCGGCAGCGGCGCATCTGGCAACGTGCAGCGTGGGCATGGGCAGCACTGGCCGTGCTGCTGATTCCCTGGAGCGTGCAGGCGTGGTATCTGGCCCATAGCGGCTACAGCGGCACCATCCTGGACGCTTCGGCGGAGCGGTTGGTCACGTGGCTATGGCCGACGCTGCTACTTGGCGACGCGCCCGCCGCCCCCTGGAACTGGATCGCGTTGCTGGCGTGGGCCGCGCTGGTCAGCGCAGGCATGGCGCACACGTCGGCGCATGTGCGGCGGCTTGGACTGTGGCTCGCCGCGTGGATCGCATTGCCGACCGCGCTGCTCTTCGCAGCCGCCACGCGCATGAGTGTTTTTCACCCGCGCTATCTGATCGTGATCATGCCTGCCGTGCTGCTGCTGACGGGGGCAGCGGCGATGCACGGCACACGCGGCCCGCGCCGTTGGCGGATCGTACCAATGGGCTTGGCGCTGGTGCCTGCGTTGTGGCTCGGCGTGCTGATCCCGTACTGGCGCGGAGAAACGCCCAAAGCGCCGAACTGGCCCGCGTTGGCCGCCTATTTGGACGCGCGCGCCCATGCCGATGACTTGATCGTACAAACGCAGCCCGATCCCGCCTTTCGTTACTACTACACCGGAGCCGCGACGGAAACCAGCCTAAACCATGCTGCCGTTGCCGCCCAACTGCGTACTGCACAGGCCGCTCACCGCACGATCTGGCTGCTGGGGCGCTCGGTGGACGCCGAAAC
>CAZZNC010000140.1:0-6633 GCA_964655405.1 uncultured Anaerolineaceae bacterium
CAGAAGGCAAAGGCCGTCAATTGCCGTGCGCGTTGTGGTTGTCGCCTCTCCAACGCTCCGTTACAATCTGAGACGTGCTAGCAAGCGGTAAAAAGGAGCATAGGCCCGTGAGGTCCCCCAGCCGTGTCGAAACGCCCATTTTCGTCAGCGACGCCCTGCGCAGCAACCCACTCGGCGACCCGCACGAACGCCTTTTGCCCGTCTACCTGCCGCCCGGGTACGACAACGACCCACAGCGCCGTTACCCCACGCTCTATCTGCTCAGCGCGCACGGCAACAGCGGCCCCGGGCTGCTGAATTGGCACCCCTGGGACGTGAACGTGCCGCAACAACTGGACGCGCTGCTCGCACGGCGCGCCATGCCGCCGGTGATCGTAGTGCTGCCGGATATGTGGACGCGCTTCGGCAGCTCGCAATTTATCAATTCGGCAGGCATGGGCCGCTACGAGGACTATTTGACACGCGAGATCATCCCCTACGTGGACGCGCATTACCGCACACTGCCGGAACGGGCACATCGGGGCGTGTTGGGGCGCAGCAGCGGCGGCTACGGCGCGTTGGTGCAAGGGATGCGCCATCCGGAGCTTTTCGGCGCGCTCGCCTGCCAAAGTGGGGATATGTATTGGGAATATACATGCATCCCGGGCATTAGCAAGATGCACCAGCAATTGGAACACTTCGGCGGCCTGGATACTTTCATCCGCAACATCCCCGAAATTCGCCCCAAGGGGGGCACGTTCTGGGAACTGATCATGACGGTATGTTGGGCGGCGGCCTTCGGCAGCAACCCACACGCACCGCACGGCTTCGACTTGCCCATTGATCCGGAAATCGGCGCGCTGAACGAGGCGGTTTGGGCACGCTGGCTCACCTACGATCCGGTGCGGATGCTGGACGTGCCGGACTACGCCGAGGCGTTGCGCGGGATGCGCCTGGTCTTCGTGGACGTGGGGCAATACGACGAGTATCAATTGCAGGTAGGCGCGCGGGTGTTGCACCGCAAGATGGACGCGCTCAGCATCTCGCACGAGTACGAAGAATTCCCCGACGGGCATCGCGGCACGCATTACCGCTACGAAACGTCGCTGCCCAAGTTGGCCGAGGCGCTGCAATGAGCAAGCGTCGGGCGCTTTTGGCGCTGGGAGCATTGCTGCTGGCGCTGGGGGTCGCGGCGTGCGCCAAGCCGCAGCGGGAAGTGATCTATGTCACCGCCACGCCGCTGACAGACGCGCAGGGCAACGTCATTTTGCCCCCCACCCTGACGCCTGCCGCGCCGACGCCCACGCCCATCCAACCCACGCCCAACCCCACGCGCCCCCTGCCCGCAGAGCCGCTATCCCAAACGCCCGCCTTCAAGCTGATCCCCGATAGCGAGCTGGTCTACGGGCCGACGGCACACGGCTTCAGCGTGGAAGGGGCCATCAAATATCGGCAAGGCTTCCTCAAGGCATATTCCGAAGACGTGGGGGGATACGTGCTCAGCGGCGTGGAAATTGTCGAATATGTGGCGCTCAGCTACAGCGTCAACCCGCGCCTGCTGCTGGCGCTTTTGGAATATCGTGGCGGCTGGCTCAGCGACCCGCTGCCGCAAGGGCAGCACATGGATTACCCAATGGGCATCGTCGAGACGGGGCGCGAAGGGCTGCTCAAACAAATGCTGGACGCAGCGGACGCGCTCAACGCGGGCTATTACGGCTGGAAATATCGCGGGCAATTGACGCTCGAACTAACCGACGGACAGCGCCTGTATTACGCGCCCTCGCTCAACGCGGGCACAATCGGCGTGCAACACATGCTCAGCGTGACCACCGACCCACGCCAATGGCAGCGCGATGTGCATCCGGAAGGCTTTTTCCAAACGTACCTGGCGCTTTTCGGCGACCCCTTCGCGCGCGCCTACGAACCGATCACGCCGCCGGATTTGCAACAACCGCCGCTGACGCTGCCTTTTCCCCAGGGCGAAGAATGGGTCTTCACCGGCGGGCCGCACGGCGGTTACAATAGCGGGTCGGCGTGGGCGGCAGTGGACTTTGCCCCGCCCAAGCCGCCGGATGAGGTACTGGAGACCGAGGGCGCGTGCTACGTTTCCGAGCATTGGGTGGTTGCCGCCGCGCCCGGGGTGGTCGCGCGCAGCGGGTTCGGCTATGTGGTACTGGACTTGGACAAGGACGGCAACGAGCACACCGGTTGGACGCTGATCTATTTGCACATTGACGACAAAGAACGCATCGCACAAGGCGAAACCGTCCAGGCGGGCGACAAGCTGGGGCATCCTTCGTGCGAAGGCGGCTTCAGCAACGGGACGCACCTGCACTTTGTGCGCCGCTACAACGGCGAATGGATACCGGTGGATTGTGCCTTTTGTGCCCCGGGGGTCAGCGCGCCGCAGTTGGTGCTGGGCGAATGGACGTTTCACGGGCAAACGGGACAGGAATATCAGGGTTACGCCACGCGCCCGGGCGACGACGGTTATCGCCAGGCCGACCAGATGCGCGATTTCGAGATGAACAAAATCATGTGGTGAGCGCGTGTGGGGCATGGGGGCAAAGCCTCCACCAGAAACACCAACACGAGGAGCGAGCGGATGCGGAAATTATACGGGTGGTTGCAAGGAGCACAGCGCGGCATGGTCGCTGCGCTGGTGACGGTGGGGGTGCTGGGGGTCGGCGTGTCGCTGGCCTGGGCGAGCACGTCCGTTCCGCGCACCGAGCGCCCCGCGCAGGGCATCTCCCCAACGCCGGTGCAGCTGCAATTCCCCACGCACACGCCCACCCCCGGGCCACCCACCGCCACGCCTTCCCGCACGCCCACACCCATCGGACGCCCCTGGGTAGAAGCGCTCGGCGAGGTCGCCAACGTGCGTGCCGAACCGGACATCAACGGCGCGCGCGTGGGACAAATCCGCCAGGGCATCACCTACCCGATCTTGGGCCAGCGCTATCAGTGGTATTGGATCGAGTATCCCGAAATTCCGGCGGGCACGGCCTGGGTGCACGAAAGCGTGGTCAAGGTAGGCGGAGACACTACGCAAATTGTGCAACTTGAAGAGTTGCCCACTGTGGAACCGGCATTGGCCGCTGCGCAAGCCACCGCGCTCGCCATCAGCGCCACTCCGGGGATGGGGCTAACGCTGACCGCGCAAGCGCAAATCACGCCGACGGGCGCTTTCACCGCGCAGCCCGGCGACGGGGACGCCGCACTCGACGGGCAACCGCTGCCCACGTTCACTTTTCCGCCCTACACGGTAACACCGCTGATCATCCCACGCCAAAACCCGCCCCCCACGACCAGCGGCGCATTGCCGCCCGTCGTGCCGATCATGGCGTTGGGGGCGTTGGGACTGCTGGGGCTGTTGGTGGCAACGCTGCGGCGCTTGTGAGCCGCTCGCTCTGGCGTGTGTGCACGTCCCACGCCGCGAGCGCGATCACGGCGGCGAGCAGCAGCGCCAGCGCCCACCACGCGCGCCGTTCGGCAGCCATGCGCGCCGGTTCGGGCGGGCGCGGTGTGCGTGCGCGGATCACTTGCGCGAAGAAAAACACGCCGAACGCGCCCAGCACCAACACGGTCAACCAAGCCGGATCGGCGTAGGATTTGCCCGCAAAAGCGCGGAAAAGGTCGTCACGCCAGGCAAACGAAGCATACGCAAAAACAAATTGCGCCGCAAAACCCGCCCACAGCGAGCCGGTCAGCGCGACCATGTGTGCCGCCACCAACGCGATCAGCACATACCCAGGCAGCGCAGCCAGTCCCCAGGGCAACGCAGGCGCCACGCCCTGCACCGCGATCAGCGCCCAGAACGCCCCGCCGACCCCGCCCGCCAACCATGCCGCCCGCCGCCGTCCAAGCGCGCCTTCGAGCGCGGGTTGTGCCAGCCCCCAAAGCAACCACGCCATCAGCAGCGGCACAATCAGCGTAGCAAAAAACACGCCCAGTTCATAGGCCAGCGGTTGCAACTCCACGCCCAACCAACGCTCGCGCACGTCGATCACTGCCAGCGGCAAGCTCAGCAGCCCGACCGTGCGCTCCAGCGCATAGTTGCAAGCGTCCATCAGCCACCAGGCGGGCGCCCACACACTCAAACCGGCCAGCGCCGCCAGCGCCAACGCCACCGGCTCCGGCGCGCGGCTCAGTGTGGCACGCCAGGAACGCCCGCTCGTCCGTTGCGCTCCAACCGCCGCAATCAGCAACACGGCAACGCTCAGCGCATAGCGCGCTACCAACACGTGCGTTTCGGCCAGGGCCGTTTGCGCGCCGAAAAGTACCACCGCTGCAACCGTCACCGGCCATAAGGAAATTTTCACCGTTGCGCTCCTCATGTGCGATCAATGCGGCGCGCGCGAGGTCGCCGACCGCCGCGAAAGTGGCGTGTCGGCGGGCGACGTGCGCGCCGACGCCGCGCGGGTGACGTGCCGCGCAGTTTTTCGCGCGGCGCGAGGTCGCGCGGCCCTGCGCTGCGCTCATTCTGGCGTCGGCTCGGTGTGGATCGTCACACGCCGAATCTGCGGGTGTGCGCTGCGGATGGCCGTTTCCACGCGCTCGGCTACGGCGTGCGCTTTTTCCACGTGCGTTTGCGGCGGCAGATAGCAGTGCATGGTCAGCACATAGCCGCCCAACGTCGGACGCATCCTCGCATCGTGCCACCCCGCCTCAGGATACAGCCCCTGAGCAATCACCAATGCCTGCTCCCGCAGTGCGCGCGCTTCCTCCGCGTCCATGTGTACAAGCGGCTCGTGAGCGTCCACCGGCTCGATATGCGTCAACACCTCGCGCACTTCCGGCAAACGCGCCTTCAGCTGCTCTTCGAACTGCGAAACCAGCGCGTGCGCCTCGGTCAAGCTCAGCCCTGCGCGCACCTCGACGTGCATTTCCAGGCGCACACCATCCCGCTGCGGCACCGCGATCACCTCGTGTACACCCAGCCCCAGCCCGTCGGCCACCGCGCGCGCCTCCAAAGGATAATCGGTCGCCCCGCCCCGCTGCGGCGTGAAGTAGACTTGCACTTCCGCCACCTCGGGATACGCCCCGTGTATCCGCTCGCGGATCGCTTCGGCTATCGCGTGCGCATGGTCGGCGGTCACCGCCGGTTTGATGCGCACGTCCACGTCCACATGCACCGCGCTTTCCGGCCCGCGACTGCGCACCCGCACGATCTGTTCCACCCCGGGTACGTCGCACAACACACGCCGCACCGTCTGCGGATCGAGCATCTGTTGGTCGGCCAGCACACCAGACGAACGCCCCACGATGCCCAAGCCCACACGCAAAATCGCGCCCACGATCACCAACGCAACCGCCACATCCACCCAGGGAAAACCCAACGCCGCCGCCGTCAAGCTCACCAGCACCGAAAGCGACACAAAAACGTCGCTGGCCGTGTGCGCAGCGTCCGCCAGCAAAATCTGCGATCCCCACTTGTGTCCCTGGCGCCGTTCGTAGAGGGTGACGGCCAAATTGACGGCCAACGTGCCGATCATCACCACGAAGGAAACCGGCGTCACTTCCGGCTGCCCCCCGTAAAGCAGGCGATCCAACGCCGCGCGCAAAATTTCCCACGCCGCCACCAACATCAACCCGCCAATCGCCAACGTCGCCAGCGTCTCATAGCGCTGATGCCCGTAAGGGTGATCCTCGTCCGCCGGACGCGCAGCGATGCGCACACTGATCAAACCGATCACGTTGGAGGAAGCGTCCATCGTGGCGTGGAAACCGTCCGCCACCATCGAAACCGTGCCGGTCAGCAAGCCCACGATCAACTTGGCCGCCGCCACCAGGACGTTGAGCACCAACACGATCCACAGCGCACGGCGCACCCCTTGCGCGCTCGTTGTAGTCTCCGCAGCCTGTGTCACGTTTCGGCCTCCAAACGCGCCAGTTCCCGGTTGAAAATGCGGCGCAGCGCAGCAATCGCGGTGGCATAAGTCGGCTCTGCGCCCAAATAGCTCAAGCGCCCTGCCCCCAATGTGCGCCCCTCATAACGCGGCGTGTCGCTGGCGTAGTGCAAAAAGCCGATGTCGAACGGCGCAATGTACAAGTTCACGATCTCGTCCACCGGATGGCGCTGGGCACGCACCATCTCGTACACGGCGGAAAGGTACGGGCCGGCCTCCATTTCCACCACCGAGTAGCCCTCGCGGTAAAAAACGTCCATGTACTGCGCGTTTTGCAAGAACGTTCCGCGCACGGTGACCGCCTTTTGATTATCCAACACGCTGCGCGAAGTCAGATACGGCAACACGTCCGCCGCCGAAAAGCAGTTGCCAAAAAGATACGAGTTGCGGCTGTGCTCGTCGTAAACCACGTTGGCGATCATCACGTCGCCCACACGCGCGTTGAGCGTGGCCGCCTTGCCGATCACGTAAACGCCCTGGGTTTGCGGCGCGTATTGGCTGATTTTCGCCAGCACGTGGTAGGAAGCCATGCCCAACGGGTAGTCAATGTTGATGATCAGCGCGTCGCTCTGGCGCAAGCGCGCCATCTGCTCCAACTCTGCGCAGCGCAAACGCGGGTCGGCGCGTTCGAAGTCCAAACGCCCGATCTCCACCACCTGCGCTTCGATGTCGAAACCGTGCAGGCTCGGCACGCGCGCTATGCCGACCTCCTGTTCAGCGGTGCGGGCACGCTTGGTCACTTCCG
>CAZZNC010000141.1:0-6575 GCA_964655405.1 uncultured Anaerolineaceae bacterium
CTGCAACTGATGATCTGGAGCATCCCCATCGGCTGGATCAACAGCGTGACCAATTACGTGATCGTGGCGCTGGACCGCCAACGCACGCTGACGCTGGCTTTTACGGCGGGCGTGCTCTTCAACGTGATTGCCAATTTGCTCCTGCTGCCGCGCTACAGCTACCGCGCAGCCGCGATCGTCACGATCTTTTCCGAAGGCACGCTTTTTGTCGCCTTTTACTGGATCATTCGCCAGGAGCTGGGGAGTATGCGCTGGCCGCGTGTGCTATGGCGACCTGCGCTGGCGGCGCTGGGGTTGCTGGGGATGATGGCGTTGCTGTGGTCGTTCGTGCCGCTGGCGGCGCTGCTGGGCGCGCCGCTGGCTTACGGGGCGGGGCTGCTGGCTTTGCGCCCCTTCAGCGCCGAGGAAGCCGCGCGCATCGCGCCACTTTTGCCCGCCAAAGTGCGGCGCTGGGTGCTCCCCTAAAACAAAAAAAACGCGCCCCTCGCCACGCTCAGGCGCATTGCTACGACTATCAACCGCCCCGACGCGCTGCGCGTTAGAGCGGGCGAGCTTCGGCGTGTGCTTCGCGCTTCAGATGTACCACGCGCAAGTTGCGGTCATGCAACAGCCGCCGCACGACCGGATTGCTTTGCACGGGCAAAATCTGGTGTTGGCCCTCTTTGGTCAGCTCGAAGTGGTACACGGCCACGCGCCGCGCGCCCGCGTGGATGTGTTCCTCCACGCCCACAATCGGGCTGATCTGCCACCCTTCGGCCAAATAGCGCAGCAGCACATCCGCCGGTGCGTAAGGTTGTGAACTGGGCGACCAGTGGCGGCGCGTGTCGGTCACCGCCAACCCAAGCTCGATAGACGGTGCAGCTCCTGCCATCGGTTGTGCTCCTTATGTTGCTTGCCGGCAGCCGGTGAAAAACGCTGCCCAAACGGTGCGATACGGCGGCTGGTGGACGTGGGGGGGATGCTTGACCACCGCCTGCCGCCGGGCTAGAATACGCTGCGGTTAATATCTGCTAACATTATAGCACAGACAGGGGACGAGCGACGTGGCGACTTTGATACAAATCGGCGAGATCGCCCAGTACGAAGGCCAAGAAGTTACGGTGCGCGGCTGGCTCTATCACCGCACGGACAAGGGCCGCTTGCAGTTCTTGCAGGTGCGCGACGGCACGGGCATTGTGCAGTGCGTGGCGTTCAAAAAGGAGCTGCCGCCCGAACAGTTCGAAAACGCGCGCAAGCTGACGCAGGAAAGCTCGGTGGTCGTCACCGGCACGGTGCGCGCCGACGAACGCGCCCCGGGCGTCCCCGGCAAGTTCGAGATCGGCATCAGCAGCCTGGAGCTGCTGCAAATGGCCGAAGAGTACCCCATTCAGCCCAAAGAGTACGGCGTCGAGTTCCTGATGGACCACCGGCATCTGTGGGTGCGCTCGCTGCGCCAATGGGCGATCTTGCGCATCCGCGCCACCATCATCCGCACCATCCGCAACTGGTTGGACGAGCACGGCTATTTGTTGGTGGATACGCCCATTCTGACGCCCGCCGCCGGTGAAAACACCACCACGCTCTTTGAGATCGACTACTTCGGCACGCCTGCCTACTTGGCGCAAACGGGGCAGCTTTATAACGAGGCCAACATGGGAGCTTTCGGCAAGGTCTATTGCTTCGGCCCCACCTTCCGCGCGGAAAAGTCCAAGACACGCCGCCACCTGATGGAGTTTTGGATGGTGGAACCGGAAATGGCCTTTTTTGACCTGGAAATGTTGATGGACGAAGAAGAGCAGTTTGTCAGCGCCGTTGTGCAAACCGTGCTGTCCCAACATCGCCAGGAACTGGAGATTTTGGAGCGGGACATCGCGCGGCTGGAAAACGTCAAGCCGCCTTTCCCGCGCATCACCTACGACGAAGCCGTCGAGCGGTTGGCCCAACTCGTTGCCGAAACCGACGATCCCGAGCGCAAAGCGGAACTCGCCATCACCTGGGGGGACGACTTCGGCGCGCCACACGAAACCGCGCTGGCCGAAATGTTCGACCGCCCCGTTTTCGTCTATCATTACCCCAGCGCCGCCAAAGCCTTCTACATGCAACCGGTAGAAGGCCGGTCGGAAGTTTGCCGCAGCGTGGATTTGCTCGCACCGGAAGGCTACGGCGAGATCACAGGCGGCAGCGAGCGCATCTACGATCCGGACTTGCTCAAACAGCGCATTGACGAGATCGGCATCAACCCGCAAAACTACGCCTGGTACTTGGACTTGCGGCGCTACGGCAGCGTGCCGCACGCGGGTTTTGGGCTGGGCGTGGAGCGCACTGTCGCGTGGGTTTGCGGGCTGCCGCACATCCGCGAAACGATCCCCTATGCGCGGATGCTCAACCGACTCTACCCGTAACCGCCATGTCCGGCGCATCGGTTCACGAGCTGCGCGTGTTGGCGCGGCAACTGCTCAATATCTCATCACCGGCGGACGCGCCCACTGCGTACTACGCGCTTTTTCACGACGCGGCGCGCTCCGCTCTTTATACGACGGAAGACGCCCAGGGGCACACAACCGGCTTTCTGTGCGTGTGTCAAACAGGCGTGGACCTTTTTCGTCCGCTGATGACGTTACGTTGTTTGGACGAGGCCAGCGCAGCGATGTTGTTGGCGCGCGCACTGACCCCGCAACGTCCGTATATCCTTTTCGCGCGCATGAACCAGCTTCCGCTGCTCAGCGCGCACCTGGACGTGGACAATTTGTGTGCGCTGCGCATCTATCGGCTGAACCCGCGCCACTTTCACCCGCCGGTCAACACGCTGGTGCAAACCACGCACACGCCGGACGGCGCGCCACGCTGGATCATCACAGGGGCGCAAGGGCGCGCGGTGGCTGGTTTGAACTGGCGCAGCCCGGCCTTTGCGGAAATTTACGTGCAGGTGGACGAAGCCGTGCGCGGGCGTGGTTGGGGCATGAGCGTCGTAGCCGCCGCCACACAAGACGTGTTGACCGAGGGGCGCGTGCCGCTCTATCTGGTGGCGGAAAGCAACGCGGCTTCCGTGCGTTTGGCGGAAGGGCTGGGCTATACGGACACCGGCGCGCAACAAGTGCTCGCGGATATCGTGCTCCAAGCGCCGTAGTGGATGGGGGCTGCCATGTTGGACTTTTCGCTCACGTTCCCGCCGGGATTTTTGTGGGGCACGGCTACCGCCGCCTACCAGGTGGAAGGCCACAGCGCGCCCAGCAACTGGACGGCCTGGGAAGGCTCGCCAGAGCGCGTTTACGAGGGGCAGGCCAGCGGCGCCGCGTGCGACTGGTGGGAAGGCGGGCGCTACGCGGAGGACTTCGAGCGTGCCGCTGCGCTGCACACCAACGCGCTGCGGCTTTCGGTCGCCTGGGAACGGGTCGAACCGCAGCCCGGGCGCTACGACGAGGGCGCGTTGCAACGCTACGCGGAGATGCTGGACGCATTACGCGCCCGCAGCCTTGAGCCTTTCGTTACGCTATACCACTTCACGCATCCGTTGTGGCTGGAAGAGGCGGGCGGCTGGGCCAACCCCGAAACGGTCGAGCGCTTCGCGGACTTCGCGCGCGTGGTGGCCGAGGCACTCGGCGACCGCGTGACGATGTGGTGCACGCTCAACGAGCCGTTGGTTTTCGCCACACAGGGCTACTTGTTGGGGCGTTTTCCTCCGGGCAAGCGTCATGTGCGGCTGGCCTTTCGCGTGGCGGAAAATATGCTGCGCGGCCATGCCGCCGCCTACCACGCCATCAAAACCGCACAGCCGAGCGCCCAAGTGGGCCTCGCCAAACACCAAATCGCGCTCATCCCGCGCCGTCCCGCCTGGTTACACGCGCTCGCGCTGCACGGGTTGCGCCAAACATTCAATCGCGCTTTTGTGGATGCGCTGCTGAGCGGTGAGCTGCGTTTTCCCACGTACCGCGCGGACGTGCCGGAAGCACGCGACACGCTCGATTGGGTGGGGCTGAACACCTACTACCGCTTCCAAGCGGGCTTTCACCCGCTGCGCCCCGCGCAATTTTTCATCGAGCAGAGCGCCCCGCGCGAAGGCCTTTTGGGGCCGGAAGGCGTGGGGGAAATCTGGCCGGAGGGACTTTTCGAGCAGATCAAGTGGTTGGCGGAGCGCACCGGCAGGCCGCTTTATGTGACCGAAACCGGCGTGCCTACCGCAGACGACGCGCTGCGCCAGCTTTTCATCGTGCGCAGCGTGCGCAGTTTGTGGCGCGCGGTCAACTTCAATTGGCCGGTCAAGGGCTATTTCTTCCGGTCGCTGGTGGATAGCTTCGAGTGGGCGGAAGGCTACGATCCGCAATACCGCTTCGGGCTTTACGGTTGCGACACGCAAAGCCAAGCGCGCACGCAGCGGCGCAGCGCGGAACTTTATCGCGAAATCTGCGCCGCCAACGCGCTTACGGCGGAAACCGCGCGCCGCTACTTAGCCAACCAGTTCGACGCGCTTTTCCCTGCTCCGTCCGTGCAGCGTGAAGTCACATTGCCGCCACGCTAGGGATGCATTTGGGTTTTTGGGCGATCTCGCCCCTTGCGGGGATCTGGGGGCAGCGTCCCCAGATCCGAATGCATCCCACGCTAGTCTGCGCTTTCGGGGAGCGGCTCGCCTTCGGACGGGACGGTCGCTTTCGGCACACCGCCCGGCCACCATGTCCAGCGCCCAAAGAGCGTCGCTAGTGCAGGGTCTAGCACCGTGCGCACGACAAACGTGTCAATCAGCACGCCAAAGGCCACCGCAAAGCCCAGTTGCACCAGCCCCAGCACCTCACCGGTCATGGCGGCGGCAAACGTGCCGGAAAGGATTACGCCTGCCGAAGTGATGATCGCGCCGGTGGTGGCGACGGCCACATGCACACCTTCGCGGATGCCGTGCCGCCCCACTTCTTCCTTGATGCGCCCGAAAAGGAAGATGCTATAGTCAATGCCCAGGGCCACCAAGAACACAAAGGCAAAGAACGGCACATACCACGTCAGCGCGTCCGCTCCCCAGATGAGCTTGAAGGCGAGATTGGTCACCCCCAGCGTAAACGTGAAGCTGAGAACCACCGTGCTGATCAGATAGAGCGGCGCAACCACGCTGTGCAACATCAGCAACAGCACCACAAAAATTCCCAGCAGCACAAAGCCTATCGAACGCGGCAGATCGCGGCTCATTGTGTCGCGGATGTCGGTGTTGACGGCTGCGCCTCCATTGACGATAGCTTCCCCTGGCCCCTGGTAATCCTTCAGAATTTGGCGGATTATCGTCAAGGTATCCATGGCCGCATCGTTGCTGGGGTTGGTTGCCAAGATCACGTCCAATTTGAAGGTGGTGCCGTCGTTCGCCAAGTAGCGTTGGAGCAACGAGGCAAAGGGATTGCCACCGCCGTCTTCCGGCTGAGGCAATGCGTCCACAAGATCGCTTAGCTCCACCGGCAACAGATAGGGATTTTCCACCGTTTTGAAGCGCTCGGCCAGCCCTTGCACTGCCGCGACTAAATCGTCTTGGCGCGTGAGCAGTTGCAGCGGATTGGCGAGCAGCTCTTGCAAAGTGAGCATATTGGGGTCGTCGGCCACTTCGGGGAAGCGCTCGGCCAATGTGTCCAGATACGTTTGCATTCCGGTCAAGAGCGTTTGTACTGTTTCTGGAGACAATGCGCTCATATCGGACTGAGAGCTTTGCAACATCTGCAACGCTATGTCGAGTTGGGCGTCCACATGGAGCAAGTTTCGCATCTCTGTTCCATGCAAGCCGAGCGGACTGTCCAATCCGCGCACATCGGCCACACCGTCCAGCGCGGCCAGGCGTTCGCTCAGGGTCACGATGTCTGTGGCAATGGTCGCGGGATCGCGTTGCGTGACGACGACCGTCAGCGGCATGGTGTTGCCCGGGCCGAGCGTGGCCGCCAGCAAGCGGAAACCTTGCACGGCTTCGCGGCTGTCCGGCAAGTCGTCTAGGATGTCATACGTCACGTTGCGCGTCACACCATACACCGAAAACGGGGCCATGATCACCACGATGATCAGGATCACGGGCAGCGGATAGGTGCTGACCCATTTGGAAGTCATTTCGTAAAGCTGCCCGTGTGCCTGATGGCGAGCATGGGCCGGCCAAAAAGCGCGATCCCCGAGCGTTGCCAAAAGCGCCGGCACGAAGGTTAAGCCTGCGGCCAGTGACACCACGATCCCCAACGCCAACGCGGGGCCGGTGGTGTTGAAGATGCCCATTTCTGCGAAGATCATTGCCATGAAGCCTACGAAAATCGTGCCTGCGCTGCTGGTGATCGTCTCACCCACGCGGTGAACTGTGCTGACGGTGGCCTTTTCGATCTCGTGATCGTCGGCCATTTCTTCCCGAAAGCGACTGATCAAAAACAGGCAATAGTCCGTGCCTGCGCCGTACATCACCACGACCAACAGCACATTGGCATAGGACGTGATCGTGATATAGTGCGCGCCTAAATACGCAACGATCCCGCGCGTGACCAAATAGGCGATGGTGACCGTTGTCAACGGGATCAGTGGGCTAACCGGCGAGCGGTAAACCAGCAGCAACATCAAAACCACCAGCGCCACCGTGACCCAAATTGTGCGGTCTA
>CAZZNC010000142.1:0-385 GCA_964655405.1 uncultured Anaerolineaceae bacterium
CTACGGCGTGCAAGCCAAGCTCTCCGGTCGGCACGGCTGGCCCGTCTGGGAGGGTGCGGCGGTGACGCTGGGGCTGGGCGCGGGTGCGCTGCGCCGACCGCGCGGCGCGCGTTGGCTGGCGGGCGCGTTGGCGCTCGCATTGGCGTGGTTGCCCGCCCGCGCAGACTTGCAACCGATCTACAACAGCTACCTCCGCGAGGCGTTCGCCTACGTGGACGCGCACGCCGAGGCGGGGGACGTGCTCGTTTTGCGCGACGGCACGCTCTTTACGGCGGCGGGCTACTACCGCGCCTCGCTGCCCTGGGTCGGCTTGCCGCCGGAAAAGCTCACCAACGTGCACCGCTTCCTCTACCTGGACGAGGCCGTGGACGCGCTGGAGCGTTTG
>CAZZNC010000142.1:395-6534 GCA_964655405.1 uncultured Anaerolineaceae bacterium
AACACTGATCCAAACACACGACGCGCGGCGCGTCTGGGTGATCGCCTGGCAGGGGCACATCATGGATCCGCAGAACCTGGTGGCGGGCATGTTGGAGGGCATCGGCGAGCCGCAGCCGCTGCCGGACGCCTATGGCTTCGGCGACGTGACCGTCTCGCTCTATGTGCTGCACGACACGCCGCGTGCCTTCCGTGAGCGCGTCTCCGCGCTGACGCCCATCGTGGTCGCTTCGGTCAACGGGCCGATCTACTTGGGCGGCTACGTGCTGAATGACGCGCCGGTTTCGCCCGGGGGCTGGGTGGTCGGTCACACCTGGTGGCTGCGCGGCGCGGCACTCATCCCCGAGCTGCGCATCAGCGTGCGGCTCTATGACGCGGAGGGCAACTTCTACGCCCAGCACGACCGCCCCATCGTGGGCACGGACTTCGGCCAGGCGCGTTGGCCCCCGGGTGTGCCGATCCTCAGCCGCTTTGCGCTGCAAGTGCCGCCGGATATGCCCGCCGGTCCCGCCGAGGTGAAGATCATCATCTATCAGATGCAGGGGCTTTTCGATTATGTGACGGTGCCGGTGGCGCCCTTCACGGTGGGGGAATGAAAAGAGCCTGACCGCATCCGCAGCCAGGCCCATGACGGATATTCTCGGGCGGCGTTTAGGCTGCCGCTTCGTCTTTCTTCATCGCTTTGAGCGCGCCCAGCACCGTCAATAGCAAGCCGACCACAATCAACCCAATCGGCAACTTCGTCCCGAAAAGGTCAATTTGGTTTGCTGCGTCGTCGGCGTCTTGTGCGGCGTCTTGCACGCTCTGTTCGCTTTGGTTGTACTCCAGTTGGAAGACGGGCACGGGCAGGAATTCGCCCACGATCTCCGGATCAACGTCGAAGGGCAGCGCCGTGATCTTTTCCGCCAGGCTCTCCATCACCGCTTGTTCGAAGCCCACCTTGCGCGCCTCGATCTTGTGCGTGTCAATCAACACGCCGGTTGCAGAGTCTACCCAGTATTCGCCCTGATATTCGTAGGTGTAGGTCAACGGCACAGGGTCCGGCCATTCGGCCTGCTGCATCAGCAACGGCAACGCTTGCGCAATCATGGGGTTGATATCCAACCCGCTGACCAGCTCGCCGATCTGTTCCTGAGTCAGCGCGGGGGGCAAGCCCATCGCTTCAATGGCTGCTTGCGCAATCGGGCGTGCTTCGCTGCCCGCCGTGAAGTAGTAGACGGTGCGCCCGTCGTGTTCCACTTCGCCTTCGAACTTCAGCGTGATAGGCTCGCGGTAATCGTCGCTCCAGCCGGTGTAGTCGCGTTTTTCGGTGTCAATTGGCCAGCCGATAACCAGACCTTCGCGTTCCCAAAAGCCTTCTTTGTCGGCCCATTCGGCGGGATAGTCGTTGGTAAATTCCATCGTCTTGCGGTCAAGGGCATAACGTTTGACGATCTGCGTGAGTGTTTGGTCGTCGGCTGCCAAGGATTGTTCTTCCAACACCAACGCTACGCCGTCGGAAGTTTCCTCGGTTTTGATGTGACGCGAAAGCTGCACGTCCAAATCGTCCAGAAAGGCCATGTTTTGCGCGTCTAGAATGACGCCCAAATGACCGTCGTAGGTGCGTGTGGTGTCCACGTCGGCGGGGAATTGCTTCATGCTCGGGACGATCACGAACATCAGCACCAGGCCTGCGGCTGCCAGCACCAGTCCCAACCCTAAAAGCATAACGCCAAGTTTTTTCATCTCTTCAAGCCTCCTGCATCGTAAGTAAAAAGGCGTGCAACTTATTAGCGTCTCTCATTTTACCATATCTGAGCGGGGCTTTTGGATTCCGACCGTGCGCAGTGTTCGGGGGAAGGTGGTTAGGCTTTCTGCGCCGTCCGGCGTGATCACCAAATCGTCCTCGATGCGCACGCCCAACACCTCCGGCAAATAAATTCCCGGTTCCACCGTGAAGACCATGCCCACATCCAGCAGCAACGTGTTGCCCTCCACGATGCTCGGGACCTCGTGCGCTTCCAGGCCCAGCCCGTGCCCTGTGCGGTGTGTGAAGTAGGGGCCGTATCCCGCTTGCTCGATCACGCGGCGGGCGGCGCGGTCAACTTCCTGGGCAGGCACGCCCGGGCCGGCGGTCTGGCGTCCGGCCTCATTGGCCGCGCGCACGATCTCGTAAATTTCCTGCAAGCGCGGCGAAGGCTGGCCCACGCTGAACGTGCGTGTGATGTCCGAAGCGTAGCCGCGCGCCGTCGTTCCGAAGTCGATCAGCAGCGGCTCACCCGCTTGCACGACGCGGTCCCCGGGTTCGCCGTGCGGGAGCGCGCTTTGTGGGCCGCTGAGCACGATGGGTTCGAAGGGGTGTTTGCCCCCGCCGCGTTTGAGTTGCTCGATGGTCAGCACGCTGGCGATCTCGCGCTCGGTCATGCCCGGGTGCACTTGGGCGAGCGTGGCTTCGAGCGCCTGCTCGCTGATGCGGATCGCCTCACGGATGGCGGCGAGCGCTTCGGTGTCCTTGCGCAAGCGCAGCTCGGCGAGCGCCTCATCCAGTGGCTGCAAACGCGCCTCCAAGAAAAATTCCTCGATCAAGCGCGCTTCCATCACACGCATTCGCAGCCCTTCCACGCCCAGCGTGCCGCGCAGCTTGAGCGCGCCCGCCGCTGCTGCGAAGGCTGCACGGGGGCCGTCGGCGTCTTCCCAGGGGAAAATCTCGAACGGGATGGGACATTCGGCCAGCCGCGCCGCTTCCAACGCGGGCACGACGGCCACCGACGTTTTTCCCGGGGCAAAAAACGTCACCAGCGGGCGTTCCATCAAGTGAAACTCGATGCCGGTCAATGTGTGCAAATTGGCGCCCGGGATGAGCGCGACCGCGTCCACCTGTGCGCCTTCGCTGATGCGGTGCAATGTTTCCAAACGGGGAGTGACCATTGACGGCTCCTTGCGACAGATAAATTCTCGGCTAATATCTCTTGCATATTAAACCACAAGTCCTCTTTTGGCATATAAAAACACCCGTCCGAAAAAGCGAAAGGGCGTTGTGATGCACCAAGAACCTGCGCACCGCTTCCGGCGCATTGCTTTGGCGGTGGTGCTGTTCATGTACTTGCTTTTGACACTCGGTTTGTTGGAAACCACCAGCAACGTTCTTCCCCCTACGGTGCACGTCGGTTATCCGCTGGACGATACTTATATCCACATGGCGATTGCGCGGCATGTGGTGGAAGACGAGGTTTGGGGCATCACGCCCTATGTGTTCTCGTCTTCGACTTCCTCGCCACTTTGGACGGCGATCCTTGCGGCAGGGTATGCCCTCGTGGGCGTCAACGAATGGCTGCCGGTGGCGCTAAACGTGGTGTGCGGCGTGTTGGTGTTGTGGGTGGCCTATACGCTGCTCAAGCGGCGCATGGGCTTTTTCCTGTTGGGGCTAACGTTGGTGGGATTGGTGTTCCTCGTGCCGCTGCCGGTGTTGACCGTGACCGGCATGGAGCATACGTTGCACACCTTCTTGACGCTGGCAACGGTCTACGTGGCCGCCGACGTGTTGGCCGCCGAAGAGGTGCGCTCGCGCCGTTTGGTGGTGTTGATGAGCTTGGCTGCGCTCACAACGGCGGCACGCTACGAGGGGCTTTTCTTGGTCTTCGCGATCGGCGTGTTGTTTGGCGTTTCCGGCGTGCGCAAACGCTCGCGGGAACGTCTCTTGGCGGCGGTGGAGGTGAGCACGGCGGGGGTGTCGCCGGTTTTCCTCTACGGCTTGGTTTGCGTGGCGCACGGGTGGCCGCTGCTGCCGCCGGCCATTTTGATCAAAGGACAGATGCCGCGCACGCTCTCATTGGCAGAAATCCTTGAGCCGGTGAGTCACTTTTTTGACCCGCCCTACTACTACGGAACGCCTTTTGTCGTGCTGCTCATCGTCTGCGTGCTGCTTTATGGGAGCGGCCTTGTCAGGAAACGAACGTCCACCCGCATCCACTATTTGGTGATCCTGTTCGTGTCTATTTCGCTTTTGCACATGGAATTTGCCCGCGAGGGCGTCTTTTTTCGCTATGAGGGCTATTTGATCGCACTCGGCGCCGTGATCTTCGGTGATCTGCTCGCTCTGGGGTGGGCGCGGGGGACTTTTACAGGGCGGCAAGCTGTCCGGCAAGGGCGTGTGCGGTGGGGCAGGGTCGGGCAAGCATTTTTGGTCGTATTGCTGGTGTTTGCGTTTTTGGTGCGCACGTTTGACGCCTTTACGCTCTACCCAAAAGCCACACGCAACATCTACCAACAGCAATACCAAATGGGGCTTTTCCTGCACACGTACTACGAAGGGCAAAACGTCGTCGCCAACGACATCGGCGCCATCAATTACCTGGCGAGCATCAAACTGTTGGACTTGGAAGGGTTGGGTAGCTTGGAGATGATGCCACTCCAGCGCGCAGAAAAGCTCAAACAGGAAACGATTGCGGAAGCTGTGCGCGCTCGTGACGCGGACGTGATCGTGATATACGGCTCCTGGTATCAGGAAAAAGTGCCGGACGAGTGGGTCGAGGTGGGCGCGTGGCAGATCCAAAACAACGTGATTTGCGCACGGGACACGGTGAACTTTTACGCGCTGACACCGGAACGCGCGAAGGCGCTTATCGCCCACTTGCAAGACTTCAGCGACCGCTTGCCGCCGGACGTGCTCCAAAGTGGCCTATACACCGAGCCGTAATCCTGAACCGCGCTATAATAAGCGCCCGGAATGGTTTAGGAAAGGTGTAGCGATGCGACGCTTGTTGGCCTTTATCGGTGGCGTGCTCAGCGGAGGCGCGATAGGCGTAATGGTGGGGCTGCTCTTCACGCCCGACCCCGGCCAGGCTTCGCGCTTGAGCTGGCGCGCGCGCTGGCAACGTGCCCTGGAAGCAGGGCAGGTTGCCGCCGAAGCGCGCCGCGCCGAACTCGAGGCGCAGTTCCAAGCCATGATCGGCGCACAGCCTGCCGAAGACGCGGAGACGCTGCCGCCTACCCGTTAGGCGCGCGACAAATGCTCGGCGAACCAGGCCACCACGCGCCGGTTGTACGCTTCCTCGTGGCGTTGGAACGCTTCCCGATGCGCGCAATCCGGCGCGATCCACAGCTCGGCGGGTGCATCCATCGTGGCGCGCATGTTTTCCACGTCGCGCGCCGAGGCGAACTCGTCGTGTTCTGCGTGGATGAAGAGCGTTGGCACATGCACACGACGGGCGTACCGACGCGGCTGCACATCCAGCAGCCAATGCCCCGCACGCAACGATCCCATCAAGAGCACCATGCCACTCAGCGCGCGTCCCACACGGCGCGGCACGCCGCGTGTGCGTAGATAGCTGACTGCCATCCCCTTGAGCGTGGGATAGACGCCGTCCACCACCAATGCGGCGATCCGTTCGTCTTGGGCGGCGATCATCAGCGCCACGCCTGCGCCCATGCTCAACCCCAACACGCCGACATGCTCCGCACCGTGTTCGCGCTGCACATAGTCCAGCGCGCCGAAAAGGTCGGCTTGTTCCAACGCGCCGAACGTCACCAATTCTCCTTTGGAGCGGCCATGTGCGCGCCAGTCGAAAAGCAGCACGTTGAAACCGGCTTGGTGAAGCGGCACGGTTTGGGGCACGTCTTTGTCGGCGCTGCCGTTCAGCCCAGGGCAGACGATCAACGTGCCGCGTGCGTTTTCAGCGGGCATCCACCAGCCGCCCAACGCCACGCCGTCCCGTGCATTGAAGCGCACTTCTTGGCGCGGCAAGCCGTAATTGGCCGGATCGTCGGACGGGTCGGGCTCGCGGCGGCGCATCAGCGGCAGCGAGGCTAGATAGCCGAAAACCACGCCCAGCAACAGCCAGACGCCGAGCAGCCAGAGCCATTGTGTCGTTGTCATGGGGGGGCGCTCCTCAGTCGCCCATGTTCGTGCCGATGCGTCGTGCGGTGACAATCCAGGGATGATCCTGCGGGACGATCTTGCGGTGACCGGCGACCTCGTCCAGCGGCACGGGTTCAGTGTACTCGCCGCGCGCGGCGACCATCACGCCGAAGACGCCTTTTTCCACGTAGCCGGCGCAGGCTGTGCCCAACCGCGTCGCCAGCAACCGATCCGCCGCTGAAGGGGTGCCGCCGCGTTGCAGATGCCCCAAAATGGTCACGCGCGATTCCAGGCGTGTCAGCTC
>CAZZNC010000143.1:0-6531 GCA_964655405.1 uncultured Anaerolineaceae bacterium
GTGCGTTGGGCGTTCATTGTTGGCTCCTATGGGTTATTTTGCGGTGGGCTTGCAAGGGATTTTTGCCCGTGAGGTGTTGTTTTTTGTGGTGGGGCGCTCTCATTATACAATAAGTGCGCATAGCGTCGGAACGGCGTAGGGGGAGCAATGGCAACCGGTGCGGACACGCAGGCGCTGGCCGTGCTGAGCGCGTTGCTGGCGTTGCTGCGCCGTCCATGAGCGGGGCGCCGCCTCAAAACGGATAGATATTCACCCCCAGCGCCTGGGCGACAGCCACAATCGCGGGGGCGATCAGCAGCGCGGGCAGGAAGTTTTCCACCCGCGCGTGCTTGATCTCCAGGATGCGCAGCCCCAGCCCGATCAGGATCAGGCCGCCGACGGCGGTCATCTCGTTGACCATCGCCGCGCTCATCACCTCGCCGGCCAGATAGCCGAGCAGCGCCAGCCCCCCTTGCACGCCCAGCACCGTAAAGACGCTGAAGAGCACGCCGATCCCCAAGCTGGCCGCAAAAGCCATCGAGGCAAAGCCGTCCAGCGCGCTTTTGATGGCGAGCTGCTCAAAGCCGCTGGCAAGCCCCATGCCGTCTTGCAGCGAGCCGACGAAGGTTAGCGGGCCGACGCAAAAGACCAGCGAGGCGGTTACAAAGCCCTCGATGAAGCGTTCGCGGCGGGCGTGGGCGTCCGTGTCGTCGGCGGCGCCCCGCCCCTGCGCGCGCGTCTGCACCCAGCCGCCGAAACGTTCGAGTTGCTCGTCCAGGCGCAAAAGCTCGCCCACGATCACGCCCGTGAGCAAGCTCAGCAGCGGGATGATGATGTTGCCGGTGGCGCCCGCGTTATCAAAGCCGACGAAGAGCGTGATCAGCCCCAAACCGGTGACCACCGATTGTTGGATGCGTTCGGGCAAGCGGTTGCCGATCAGCAGCCCGAGCGAGCTGCCGAGCAGCACCGTCAACGTGTTGAGCAATGTTCCGCGCATGATGTGCCCCCCTTGCGCGCTGCGATGAGTGGTTGACTTTACGGGATGCTCATGGGCGTTGCTGTGGGCGTGACCGGCGTCGGCGTGATGTAGGGCGCGGCAGCGGTGGCTGTTTCGGCGGCGGTTTGCGTCTGTTGCGCCCAGATCGCTTGGGCGGTTGCCATGGCGTCCACCGGCTGCGCGTTGATCTCCACGCCGTACATCACGGGGCGTACCACGTTGAACCACGTTTGCCCGGGTTTGAGGTGGATCGGCGTTTCGCCGTCCGGATACAGCAGCCACAAGCCGACCTTGCCGCGCCGGTGTACCCAGATGCCCTCGTACCACAGCCCATCGCGGAAGACCCAGGCCATGCCGCGTCCCCAAAGCTGCGTTTCGATCACCACACCGCCGATCTCGCTGTCGTAAATGTCCGGTCGGTCCACGTGCACCGCTTCCAGGATCACCACATTGTCGGCGGAAAGCTGTTTGCCGGTGACCGCGTCCTGATGCGGCAAACCGGTGTTGAAGCGGTAATAGCGCCCGTCGTCGGGGTTGTATTGCCAGCGTGTGTCTTGGCGCGGATTCCAATAGTCAATGAAGATGTCGCGCGCGGGTTTGCCGCCTGGGTCGGGTACGTCGCTGAAGGCCAGTCCGCGAAAGGCCATGCCCTGGTTGACGTCGCGTTCTTCGGCCACGCGCCACATTTCGTAGGTGTTGCCGAAAAGCGTATGTTCGAAGGGTTTGCCTTCTTCGGGGACACGGCAGAAGGGCGGGCAGTTGACGCCGAATTGCGGAGTGAGCGCGCGCCATTTCCAATCCGAACTCAGGATATAGTTTTTGATCCAGTCGTTGGAGCCGCTATAGGCTAGCAAGCCCTGGAACATATCCACCAGCTCCAAATCCAGCAGCCGCGCGCTGCGGATGCTGCCGACTTTTTCCGTCCCCTGCGTGCGATAGATCGCCGCGAAGCGCGTGACCGCGCCTTCCACCTCATACTCGAAGACGATGTCGGCTTTGTCCAGCCCGCTTTGTGGCCGCACGATCTCGGGGAAGTTGGAGACTTTGACGATCAGGGTGCGGCGGTTGCGTGCGTCCTCGTTGGGGTAGGGCAGGCCGGTGAGCGGGCAGAAGTCCTCGGGGTACTCGTTCGGGCCGACGATGGTAGCGGTGGGCGAGGGGGTGTACGTCGGGGTGTTGGTGGCGGTCGGTGTGGCGGAAGGCGTCAGCGTGAAGGTGGGCGACGGGGTGAAGGTCGGGCGCGGGGTGTTGGTGGGCAGCGGTGTGTGCGTCGGCGAGGCCGTCGCGGATGGCGTGAAGGTGGGGCGGGGCGTGTTGGTCGGGATCGGTGTGGACTGTTGCGCGCCGTTGGCCGCGTCCACGTGCGGCACAGCGTCTGTCACGCCGAGCGCGCCCACTGCGATCACCAGCCCCATCACCACCAGAACAATCACCAAACGTCGCATGGTTGTTTTCCCTCGTTCTTGGATAGCCGAGATAGCCCGCTCGTGCTTTGAGGGGCGGGCACAGGCGCTCAGTATAACGCCGGTGCGCCTCTTCTGGCGAGTGGGCATTTGGCGCTCGGTGCACGTTTGCCCTACGCGCGGGCGCACAAAAAAGCACCCCGCCGCTGCGAGGTGCGCTGTGGGTGGTAAGGGACTCGAACCCCTGACCCCTTCCTTGTAAGGGAAGTGCTCTAACCAACTGAGCTAACCACCCGTTGGCTGCATTATAGCGGGTCGTGGGCGTGTGCGTCAAGAGGCGCGACGAGAGGCGTGAGGGTATACTAGGCGTAAGCTTTTTTCAAAGCACGAAAGGAGACTTCGTTTGTTGGATAACGACGTTGCCGAACAGGCAGCTTGCACTCCCGTGCCCGTGAACTCCCAAGCCTTCAACCCTCGCGCGCGTTGGCCGTATGGTTTGCAACAAGAACACGTGCGCCACGCGATGGAGGATTTCATCGATTTCTTGGGTTTTCTCAACACGCAACTGCACGCTAAAGCGTTGCCACGCTTAGAAAGTTTCCTTATGCCGGCCAACTTTAGCAGTATCGTGGGTGAATTTATGGTGATGCGGTTGGCGGCGTGTTGCCCTGCATTGGTCAAGAACGGTTACCCTAATGGGCATCCGGACTTGTTGCCCGTTGGCCGCTTCCCTGCCGACGCCGCTCAATATGCCCACGAAGGGGTGGAGGTGAAGGCGTCGCGCCGCGCGGGGGGATGGCAAGGCCACAACCCAGAAACGGTATGGTTGTTGGTGTTTCACTTCGCGGCCAACGCAGCAGGGGACGTCGGGCGTGGTGTGGCGCCGATGTCATTCCGCTTCCGCGCGTTGTATTTGGCGCTCTTGGAGCGGGAAGATTGGAACTTTTCCGGTCGAGGGGCGACCAGCCGCCGCACGATCACAGCCAGCGTTAATCGGCAGGGCATGGCGAAGCTGCGCGCCAACTGGCTTTACCGCGAGCCTTAGCCCAAGGGCAAGCGCAATTGACTTTGGGGCGTGCCCAAACGCGCAAGCGCAGGGACAGCCTGGTGACTCATGGCAAAGTATGCACGGTGACGCTCAACGCCGATCGCCGCGTAACCGATGGCCTCGGCGGCGGCGAGTGTGGAGCCGGAGCCGGCGAACGGGTCCAACACCACCCCTTCACCGAGCGGTAACGCCGCATACACCAGCGCGCGCAAGAAGGCTTGGGGCTTGAGGCTGGGATGGGGGGCGAGCTGGCGTTCTTGTCGGGATGTCCGCTCGCTAGCGATCACGTCTTCAAAGGGCGTGCCGTCCGGCTTGCGGCGTAGCCCGCCGGTTTGGAAGGCTCGCAAACACGCGCTGACGGTCATGCCTTCTGGCAACGGCTTGCGGAAAAGTCCCCAGGGTTCGTAGCAGCCGCGCGGCATGGTACACACGTCCGGAAACTCTCGCTCGGCGTTTTTGGGGCGGTCTCCGCCGCGCAGCGTTCGTACCAAGCGCACGATCTGCCCTCGGAACTCCAAACCGGCTTCTGCCAGCGCGGAAAAGACCAATTGCGAAAGGTAGACGTTGGAAGCCAAGAAAATATGCCCCCCTGGCCGCAAAAGCTGGCCCGCCAACAGCCCCCATTCGTAAAAGTAGCGGCGCACCCGCTCGCGCTCTTTGGCACTGAGTGCAGTGAAGCGCGGAAGCGGGGCACGTTTGTGCCCGTCAAAAGCCGGAGGGATGCGCCATGTGCCGCCGTTGCCGTTGGCGCGCTTTTCGAGCTGCGCCGCGTCGTATTCTTTGACGCCATAAGGCGGGTCGGTCACGATGGCGTGGACGCTTTCAGCAGGCGCTTGGCGCATCCACGCGAAGCAGTCCGCCAAAACCGTTACAGTGTGGGTGAACGTATGGCATTCGTAGCCTTGCGTGTAGGTTTGGCGGAGCTTTTCGGCGTTCATGGTTGAGTTTCCTTTGTTTTCCCCATTAAAGCGGAAAACGTTCCATAGCACAAGTGGGCTAAAGCCGCCGGGTGCATTCGGATTTAAGGGCGCTGCTTGCCCAAAAGCCGAATGCCTCCGACGCGCACTTTTTACAACATTTTTGCGAGAAAACCGTCCAACAATCACGCGCTGGTCACGCTCTGGGCATACGGTGAGGGTGCATCGTTCATTTTTCAGGAGGAGTTTTCCATGTCCAAACTCTATCGTGTGTTGGTGGCCGTCGTGTTGGTAAGCGCAGTGTTGTTGGCTGCGGCCCCCCGTCCCCAGGTGTCTTACGCTCAGGCCGTGCACAGCTTGACCCGCGTCAGCCCGTCACCGGAGAGCGCGCCGTCCTATGTGCAGATTTGCAAGCAGGGCACAAACCCCGCGCCGGACGGCTCGACCATGCAATGGTTGGTGTGTTTTGACTCCAACAACTACGGGTTTGAATTTTGGACGAACCCGTACTACTTCTCGATCTACTTCTTCGGTGACTCTCCCCTCTGCGAGATGACGGATCACTTTATCAAGTCCGGCATGACCTCGGAGTTTATCGGGATTTTCACGGTGGACGAGCTTTTCGGCACGCTGCACCTGGGCGCGTACTACTGCAACTATCTGCCGTAGCTGCTTGCTTGGCATAATGATTTCCCGTCCCCCGTTTCTTCAGCGGAACGCTTGCCGAAGAAGCGGAGGACGCTGTTGGCAATGTGTTGTTTCCCCTGACGTCGGTTACGGCACGCCGGTATCCACGACCGGCACCGCATCACACGTACCGTGGGCGCTCGCGGTGTTGATCTGCGCCGAAACCCAACCCGTTTGCTCGTAAACCTGCACGCGCCACCATGTGCCATCGGCGTTTTGGCCGGTGATCGGGAACACGTCGGCAGGCGTGGCCTTGCGCAGGATGTCGTATTGCGTCCCGGGGGCGGCGCGCACGTTGACCTGCGCGCGGAAGCGTAGCCAGCAGCTCGCGCCCTGGGCGTTTGGCGGCAAAAAAGCGGCGTCGGAGGTGTCGCCGAGTTCGGCTTCTGCGTAGCCGTATTTGCAACTGTTGTAGGCCGAGCCGATCTCCACGCGATAATCGGTGGCACGGTTCGGGTTGGGCTGCGGGGTGACGTGCGCCGCGTCCACGCGCAACACGCGCATCAGATCGCCGAGCGCGCTGCCTTTGGCCTGGCCGGTGTAATCCACGATGACCGTACTTTCGCGCTGCGTGGGGCCTAACCCCAGCGGGTGCGCGGCGAAGCCTTCCCACGCCAGCCGATCCGCCACTACGAACTCCACGCCGTTGCCCCACCAAGCCGCGTCGTAAACGTCCACCGAGAGCGCGGCACGCCCCAGGCGGTTGGCGGTGGGCGGGGTGAGCATGTCGTGTACCATTGGCAGCAAATATTCCCGCGCGGGCAAAAGCACCTCGCGCCCGTTGTCCGGCGTGTAGGCGATCACGTAGTGCGTGCCGATCTCTCCGCTATAGCGGGCGATGTGGGCAGGGTCGAGCGAAAGGCCCAGCGGCACCAGCGCCAGCACGTCATCGAGCGCCATATCGGTATCCACGTAGGCGCGCGCGAATGGCCACAGCTCTTGCACCTGGCTCAGCAGCCCACGGTCGCGCAATTGGCGCCAGATGGCGCGCAGCACGTCCATTTGACGGCGGCCTCGGTCGAGATCGCTGGTGGTTTTGCGGCTGCGCGCGTACCACAGCGTCATATAGGGCGATAGGGTGTGCACGCCGACGGGCAGCTCGTACTTTTCCCAGCTATCGGGGCTGGCAGGGTCGAGCGCGGGGTCTTTCAGCCGCCAATCTTCGATGCTGCAATCCACGCTGAGCGTCAGCCCGCCCATGCGCTCGATCAGTGCTGTGAAGCCTTCGAAATTGACGCGCGCGTAATGGTCGAGTTCGATGCCGAAGTTGTAGCGGAACGTTTCGCGCAGCAGCTCGAAGCCGCCGCCCGGGTGGTTGCTTTCTCCGCGCACGTAAACCGTGTTGATCAAGTCCAGCGTGTGGTTGGGAATGTAGACGAAAACAGCACGCGGAATGTGCCACATGGCGACCGTGCCGCTCTGTTTATTGATCGAAACCAGGATCATGACATCGGTGCGGCGGATGTAAGCATCGTAGGAATCAGAGCCGAGCAGCAGCAC
>CAZZNC010000144.1:0-6530 GCA_964655405.1 uncultured Anaerolineaceae bacterium
GGTTAAAAGCAAGCTGAAGTAGATCAAAGTGTTGTGGTCGAAGAACATCGGCCCCACAAAAGGTATGTCCTTGAGGATGGGAATCGGCGTGTGCGGGATTTCTTTGCCGGGTTGGTTGAAGTGTGGCTTGCCCAGAAAAACAGCGAGGTCGGCGGCCAGGATGGTCAGGATGAAGCCCACCGCCACCTGGTTGAGTTTGAGCGCAATGCTCGAAAAGACGACGATAAACGCAATCGCAGCTCCCACCGCCATCGCCGCCAAAATGGCCGTGGGCAGGCTGCCGGTTTCCCTCACCACGGCGTGTGCGGTCATGGCGGAAAGCATCACCGTGCCGTCCAACGACAAATTAATCACGCCGGAGCGTTCGGTTAGCAGCTCTCCCTGCCCCGCGATCACAATCGGCGCCGCCGCGCGCACGATGCCGCGCAGTGTGCTTTCAAGTCCGGTCATGGCTCTGTGTCCTCGTATGCTGCACTGTCATCGTTTCCGGCGGGCAACCAAGCGCGCTTGAAGGTCACCATCACTTCCACGTCCGAAAGCCAACGCAAGTTGACCACCTCCCAGCCCTGTTCAGCGTAAGCGTTCAGTTGCTGAGAGATCGCCTTGCCCGCCCAGCGGAGCGCTTCGGTGCGTTCCACAGGGTCGGGGAAGTCCAGCGCGCCGGAGATGTAACGTGTCAAATATTCCCACTGTTGCATCGTTCCCCGTGTTGTGCTAGGTGAGGTCGACTGTTTCCATCTCTTCATCGTCGCTGACCGGCTGGGCGCTGCGCGGTGGGAAAAAGCGGTTGCGCGCGCCAAAGGCCAACACCACCATCAGCACCACCGTGCTTTGCAACACGCGCACCAACGAACGGTCGAGCGTGATGTCGAAATCCCATTGGAAGCCGTTTTCCATGCGCTGCCCCCCTTTGGAAAGCACCGCGAAGGCAAATGACACGAACGGCACAAGCACGATCGAAGTGGCCGCCAAAAGCACCACCAAAATCGCCTGAAAACCGATGCCGCCGGACGGTGTGGCCGTCAGCTTGACCACGTCCGGCGCCAACACCCGAAACGCACCGGCCACGCCCGCCATGCCCCCACAAGCAGCCATCGCCGCAACAGCGTTTCGCTGTGTGCGCACGCCCAGCAAAAAAGCGGACTTCTCGTTTTTGCCCTGCGCGCGGAGCTGCAAGCCCCAACGGGAAATGTACATGATCAGCGCCACCAGCACGAAGGCCGCCGCCGTGATGTAGATGGTGGTGGGGCTGAGCCGCCGGTATTTTTCCATCGAAGGCAGCCACGCGATCCTGGGGAAGCGGGCGGTTTCGGTGGCGCGGCTGCCCGCCGGTTGCCAGGGGCCACCGTTGGAAACCAGGTACATATTGAAAGTTTGCGCAATGAAGTTCAGCGCCACGCCGCCGAAAATTTCGTTCACACCGCCGCGCGTTTTGAGCATTGCCGCCACACTCGACCACAGCGCTCCGGCCACCGCCGCAAAGACAAAGCTGGTGATCAAAATGCCGGTGCGCCCCATTTCCAGCCCCCAAAGAGGCGTTTCGTTTTCCGCAAAGAGCCGAATCGCCCATGTTGCACCGATCGCGCCCATGACGATCTGCCCTTCCACGCCAATATTCCACAAACCGGCGGTGAAGGTCAGCACCAGGCCAAAGGACGTGAGCGCCAGCGGCATCCAAAAAGCAACCAGGTCGGCGCGCTTGGCGGCGGTGGCGAGTGTGCCGTCGTAAACGTAGTCCCAAGCCACTTTGGGATCGGCGCCCTGCCAGTCCAGGATCAAGATGATCAGCACAAACGCCACCACGATCCCAACCAGCGGCGCGAGCATCGCGGGCAACACATCGAGGAAGGCGCGCCAGAGCATTTGCAAGTTCCACTGCGGCCACGCGGACGTAGTGGGCTGTTTCGAGGTTTGCTGCATCGCTACATCCTCCCGCCGATCAGCTCGCCCAGGTGTCCAACGGTCATTTGCGCGCGGTCTTCCACCAGCGTCGTTTGCCCGCCAAAGAAGACCATCACCCGGTCACTATAGGCGACGATTTCGTCCAATTCCGCCGAGATGAAAATGATCGCCGTGCCCTGCTCTCTGCGTGCGAGCAACTGCTCCCAAATGTAATTGGCGCTTTCCACGTCCAGCCCGCGCGTGGGGTGTTCCAGCAACAACACGCGCAAATTGTCCGGCAAAAGCGCCAGCGCGAAACGCTGTTGGTTGCCGCCGGAAAGCGTTTGGATGGGGCTATTCGGACGCCCCTTGACGTTGAAGTGTTGGATGCGCTCTTGGGTCACGCGCCAGGCGCGCACCCAGTCCACCCAGGGCGCACGGCTGGGCAGCGTCAGCGCGAAATGCTGCGTGAGCGTCATGCCCGCGATCAAGCCCTCTTCCAAGCGTCCCGCCGGCAAAAAGGCCACGCCCGCCGCCGCGAAGTCATGATACGACGCGCGGGTCAAATCGCGCCCGTCCACGCGGATCGTGCCGCGCATGGGCGGGAAAAGCCCCGTGATGGCACGAATAAATTCACCCTGGCCGCTGCCATCCAGCCCCGCCAGGCCGATCACCTCGCCCGCGTGTACGGTCAACGAGAGTTTTTCGACGGTCAGCCGGTGGCTGCTGAGCGCCAGGTTTTCCACTTCCAGCACCGGCGCACCGCTCGGCACGTGTGGAACGTCTTTGCGTTCGATGATCTTGCCGAACATCAGCTCCACCAACTCGGGGATGGGGCACGGGATGTCCTTTTGGCCCACGAAACGCCCGCGCCGCAACACGTAAGCGTGGTCGCAAAGCTCGATCACGTCTTCGAGCTTGTGCGAAACGAGAATGATGGTCATCTGCTCGTCACGTGCCAAGGACTTGAGCACGTTAAAGAGCGCGCTTTTTTGCTCTGCGCTGATGCCCGTCGTCGGCTCGTCAAGGATCAGCACGCGCACACCCAACGAAAGCAAGCGCAAAATTTCCAGTTGCTGGCGCTCGCCGATGGTGAGCATATCCACGTAACGGTCGGGGTTCAACGCAAAGCCAAAGCGCTCGGTCAGCTCCAAAAAATGCTGCCGCGCGGCGTCCATATCCGGAAAAAAGCCCCCCGCCCGTCCCGCGACGAAATTTTCCAGCACGGTGAAAGGGGGGAAGTCCAGCGGGTCTTGGTAAAGCATCCCGATCCCGTGTTCGATGGCATCGGTGGGCGCGCGGAGCGCAAGCGGTTGGCCGTCCACCATCACCTGGCCGCTGTCTGCGGACTGGTAGCCGGACATGATTTTCATCAAGGTGGATTTGCCCGCGCCGTTTTCACCCAGGATCGCGTAAATATGGCCTTCCTCGAAGGCCAGCGAAATATCTTGATTAGCCCGCACGCGCCCGAACGTTTTGGAGATATGTTGCAGTTCAACGCGCATAAGGAATTCTCTACTTTTTGGCTACGATGACAGGGAGATAAAGTGAAGGGAGAGAAGCGCGCGCCTCTCTCCCTGGTCAAAGCCCCTCAAATCAGAGCTACTGGGTCGAGCCTGTGACACCTTCCAGCAATTGCGGCGGGGTCACGTCTTCCAGGCTCGCCGCCTCGTCGGCGTTGCGCGCCTGGTACCAAATCTGCTTCGGCGTGGCGGTTTCGCCTTCTTCCAAGAAGACCGAGCCATCCTGGAAGTTCAGCGGGCCAGCCCACAAGTTCACGCCGCCTTCTTCACCGGTTGCACCGGCGCCCAGCGCCGTGACGAACTCGTCCAACGTCGCTTTCTCGTCGTCGGTCAGGCCATCGCCGTAAATGAAGCCGACCGCGCTGGTTTCCGGATTGTTGATGTCAGCCCAATCCGGCCCGTCCCACACCCAAGAAGCCTCCCAGGTGCCCTCTTGCACAGCCTTGACGGCGCGCAGATAGGAGGGGCCCCAGTTGAAGTACGGCACACCCAAGCAAATATCCGGTGCTTCTTCGCACGCGCCCTGGTAGTCATAGGGCACAGCCCACACCGCATCGCCTTCGGCGGCGCGCTGGCTGGCAACGATGATCGCTTCGGTGGTATCAATGCCGGAAAGCAACACGTCACGCCCCTCGTCGAGGAAAGCGTTAGCGACTTCGGTCGGGTCCAGCGTGACGCCCGGGATATTGAACCAGAAGCCGATCCAGGTCACGGCCAGGTTCAGATCGTCGGGGTTCAGCCCGCGATAGTGCTCATAGCAATAACGCGCACCCAAGTAAACAGAGTTGGTCAAGCGCACGGTTTCAGGGTCAACCAGCGGGCCAATGTAACCGATCTTGCCGGTTTGGGTCTTCAGCGCGGCAGCGCAACCGGCGATCATCTTGCCGTATTCCATCTGCCCCATGATGTTGCCCACGTTCGGGGGAGCGATGCCCCACAAAGCATCGTCACCGGAGATGCTGACAAAAGTCACGTCGGGGTAGAATTCCGCCACCACCGACGTATCCACTTCGAAGTCTGCCGACGTGGTGAAGATGACTTTCGCGCCCTGGCCGACCATCTCTTCGACGACCTGGTCTAGCGTCGTTTCCGGACGGGCTGCCGAATTCAGGCTTTCGAGCGCAATCATCTTGGCCCCGGGGAGATTTTCTTCCACATAGCGACCGGCGTCGTAGTGCGCCTGGCTCCAACCGTGATCATCCTTCGGCCCAACCAAGATAACGCCGAAGGTGATCTCATCCTGTGCGCTGGCACGCGGCGCCGCAGCGATCACTCCACCCAAAACAAGAACAAGTGCAAGAGACAAAACGATCACTTTTCTGAACATATGCCACTCCTGAACACTCTTGTTGCCCACAAAGTCCAAACCCTGGAGCTTGGACAGAGCCGAAATGCGCTCCAATCCATCCCCAGTTTAGTGCAAAATCGGCAAATCTCAAAGTTTCCCGCCGCTGTCTTGTGGAGCCACGCCGGCCAAACACTCCCGTGCCAGCATAGCGCGTCCCGCCTGCACGGTGTACAATGACAGTGTAGAAACGCGAGCGCACTATGAATCGCACATTTTCGGTTCTGCAACTCACTACATACATCCGCGACTTGTTCGACCTCGACCCCGCGCTGCAAGACGTGTGGGTGGAAGGCGAGCTAAGTCGTCTGACGCGCGCCGCGTCCGGCCATTGGTATTTTACGCTCAAGGATGCCCACAGCGAAATCCAATGCGTGATGTGGCGCTCGAACGCGGCACGGTTGCGCTTTGCGCCTCAGCACGGCGCACACGTGTTGGCGCATGGGCGCGTGACAGTGTACGAAGCGCGGGGACAGTACCAATTGGTGTGCGACACGCTCCAAGAAGCGGGCGTGGGTGATTTGCACCGTCAGTTCGAAGCACTAAAAGCACGCTTGGAAGCCGAAGGGCTTTTCGACCCCAGCCGCAAGCGCCCCATTCCATCTTTTCCGCGCGTGATCGGTGTGGTGACTTCCCCCACCGCTGCGGCCTTCCAAGATATTCTCAACGTGCTGCGCCGCCGCTATCCCATCGCCGAGATCGTGCTCAGCCCCACGTTGGTTCAGGGCGCCGAAGCACCACCGCAGATCGTGGCGGCACTGGAACGGCTCAACGCCCACACCAACGCCGACATCATCATCGTGGCACGGGGCGGCGGCAGCTTGGAAGACCTCTGGTGCTTCAACGACGAGGCCGTCGCGCGCGCGGTTGCGGCTTCGCACATTCCGGTCGTGAGCGGCGTGGGACACGAGATAGATTTTACGCTGGTTGACTTTGCGGCGGACGTGCGCGCACCAACGCCCTCCGCTGCCGCCGAGCTGGTCACGCCGGACGGCGCAGCTTTGCGCGAAGAGCTGCGCGCGCAACGTGCGCGAATGCACGCAGCCGTCGCCGCTCAGATCGCCGAAAGGCGGCAGCGTGTTCTGGCACAACGCCGCTGGTTGATGCGGCTTTCTCCGCAGCACGCCATTTCGACCGCTCGCCAGCGTGTAGACGATTTGCTTGGACGCGCCGGATTGCATTTGCGCCACGACCTGGCCCAGCACAACGCACATTTGCAAGCCTTACAGCACCGTCTCCAGGTTGCCAACCCGCACGCGCTGTTGCAACGTGGCTACGCGATGGTGCGCCGCGCAGACGAGACCCCCGTCACGAGTGTTCACGACGCCCCCGTCGGCGTGTTCGTGACCATTACGCTCCACGACGGCACGCTAGGCGCACTCGTGCAGCATCAGGAACCCCAAACGAGGAGCAAGGTATGAGCGAGGCGCACCCACTGATTGCCAATCGCTATGAGATCCAGAATTTGATCGGCCAGGGTGGTATGGGTGATGTCTATCGTGGCCTGGATCACCAAACCGGCGAAACCGTCGCCATTAAAGTCCTCAAACCGGACGTCATCCTCCAATCGGCTGACTTGCTGGAACGTTTCCGCCGTGAAGGGGAAGCGCTGCGGAAGCTCAACCACCCCAACATCGTGAAGGTGTTGGACGCCGTCGAGGAAAATGAACGCCATTATTTGATCATGGAATATGTCGGGGGCGGCTCACTGCGCGATCTGTTGGACCGCGAACCGCGCCTGCCCGTCCGTCGCGTGGTCGAGATCGCGCTGGACTTGGCCG